>JABFXT010000218.1 GCA_013361595.1 Nocardia sp.
AGGACTCGCAGTCTGGCCCAGGTGTTCGTGTCCCGCTCCATCACCTCGTCGACCAGCGGTGCGGAGATCAACGCCATGCACTCGGCCAGCCGGCGCCGGGTCCGGCGCGCGGGCGGACCGAGTTGCGGCTCGGCGAATCCTTCGGTGAGGTAACGCGCCGGATCGCGCAGACTCCACCCGACAATCGCCTCGTCTCGAACGAGTAATTCCACGGCGGGAGCGATCTCGAGCCGGGCATCGAAATGCCGTGCCGGTACAGCGGTGTCGCGCAGGCACACCAACTCCGAGCCCGCCGTATCGCAGGTGAAAACCGTGGTCTGCGGGAGGCCGAACTCCCGGGCGGTCTCGGCGCGTAGCCCTGCCGCGACCGCCCGGGGCCGGATGCAGGACGATGACGGTACGGACCTGGCCGCGAGGAAGAAGGTGAAGCTGCGCAGCTCCCGGCTGTCACGGTCGAAGCGGAAGTGCTCGTCCTCCGACCACAGCCACTGCCGACTGCCGAAGGTCAGCGGCAGTTGCAGTTCACGTTCCGCGGGGCCGGTGTAATCGGCGACGACAACCTGTTGACCGCCGAAATCGAAGCGTGGTGTGAAACGCAGCGGCCGGTCGGTGATCTCCACCCGCATACCCTCGCCGAGGATCAGAGTCACCGTCGTCTCCTGCCGCACACCACAGGTCCTATTCTTGCCGGGAACCAGTTCCGCGGCGATCGGTAGGCCCGCCACGGGCGCCCCCGGCCACGTCTGCCTGCCGCCGGCGGCGTGCGGCGGTGGGCCCTCGACGTACTGTGGCGACGTGACCGACTCCGAGCATTCCGGGTCCGTGACGAGCTCCGCGGAATTGGTGGCGGCCTGTCGCGGGAACATCCCTGCGCTGACCGAGCGGCTCATCGCCGCGATCTTCACCGACAATCCGGAGTGGACCGACTACTCGGCAGTGGCTCGCGCGGACCTGCACGACGGATGCCGGCGGTTCCTGACCCGGGTGCTGGACCTCGTCGGTGAGACGGGAATCGACGCCGAACACGACGATGTCGCCGCGGCGATCGGCGCTCACCGGGCGGTGCAGGGCGTGCCGTTGGAGGCGATGCTGCGAACCTTCCGGCTGGGCGGCCGGATCGTCTGGGAGGCGCTGCTGGACCGGGCCGGCGCGATCTCGGCGGCGGACTTCCGGGAAATGGGCACGGCGATGTGGGCGGTCATCGATGGGATGTCCTCGGCGCTGGTCACCTCCTACCGCGGCGCGGAGCTCGACCGAGTCCGGCTCGACGAACGCCGCCGCCACGCGTTGATCGAGGATGTGCTCGCCGGACGCGGCCGCGACGCGCGGTTCGCCCAGCGTGCGTCGCGGGAACTGAACATTCCGGTCACCGGCCCCTATCTCGTGGTCGCCGGCCGCGGCGACGCCTACCCGCTCCGGCTGGGTACCGAAACCGCGCTGGCAGCCGACGGATATCGCTCGGTCTGGCACGACCACGGTGATTACACCGTCGGTGTCATAGCCCTCGAACATCACTCACCGACGCACCTGATCACCGTGCTGCAGCCGCTCGTCCGCGGACGCGCCGCGCTCTCACCCGCGGTTGCCGGAATCGCCGAAGTCGATATCGCCCATACGCTGGCAACCGTGACGCTCGATACCGTCCCCGACGACGCCCGCGGTGTCGTGGTCTCACTGCACGACCGCTATCCCGAGGCCCTGCTGCTGCGGTCGCCCGACCTGGCGCAGTTGCTGGTGAGCCGGCTCCTCGGCCCGATTCTCGAACTACCGGCCAGAGAACGCGACCTGCTGCTCACGACCTTGCGGGTGTGGCTGGCCCAGGACTGCTCGGCCGCCCATGCGGCACCGCTGCTGCACTGCCACCGCAACACCGTGATCAACCGGCTCCAACGCACGGCGGCGCTGATCGGGCGACCGCTGGACGGGCAGCGCTTCCACCTGGAGCTTTCCCTGGCGCTCCTCGCGCACACGCTCGTCGATACCGTCGCCGACTGAGCGGCCGGCACCGGCCGACGACCGGCCTCGATTGGGCGCCGCGCCCAATCGGCGGGCACGATTTCTGGGCGCGAGGAGAATTGTTCGCCCTCTCGGCACCCAGCAGACTCCAAATCCTGACCCACACCACAAACCGGTGGCCGGGTCACGCATTCAGGACGAGGAGCACCACAAGTGCCACAATTCGATCTCTTGATCATCGGTGGGGGGCCGGGCGGCTATGTCGCCGCGATCCGCGCGGCGCAGCGCGGGCTACGGGTCGCGCTGGTGGAGAAGGAGCGCCCCGGCGGCGTGTGCCTGAACTGGGGTTGTATCCCCACCAAGGCGATGCTGCGTTCCGCGGAGATCTTCCGGATCGTCACCGAGGCGGCGGGTTTCGGAATCACCACCGAGGGCGTGCGGGTGGACTTCGCCGCGGTGCGTGCGCGTAAGAACGGCATCGTCGACGACCTCACCAGCGGCGTGGCCGGCCTGTTGCGGGCCAACGGCGTGACCGTCATCGAAGGCCACGCCCGCTTCACCGGCCCGTCCACCGTCGAGGTGTTCCGGTCGGGCCCTTCCCAGGTCTTCGACGGTGGCCCCCGCTACGCCGCCGCGCCGACCGCCACCCCGATCCGCACAGTGGACGCCACCGATGTGATCATCGCGACCGGCTCGGTGCCGGCACTGCTCCCGGTACCCGGTGCCGACCTACCCGGCGTCATCACCTCCGACGGCGCGTTCGGTCTCACTGAGATACCCGAACGGCTGGTTGTGATCGGCGGTAGCGCTGTCGGCGCGGAATGGGCCGGGCTCTTCGCCACCTTCGGTACCGCGGTGACCGTCGTCGAAATGCAGGAGCGCCTGGTGCCGGCCGAGGACGCCGAGATCGGCGCCGCGCTCGGGCGGTCCTTCACCGCTCACGGGATCACCGTCCTGACCGGCTCGACGGTCACCGGAATCGAGCAGTCCGAGGACGGGCTGCGGGTGAACGTCGACGGAACAGACCCGCGCGCGCTCGACGCCGATATCGTGCTCGTCGGAGTCGGCCGCCGCCCCAATACCGCCGGACTCGGCCTGGACGCCGCGGGAGTGTCCACCGACGCACGCGGGTTCATTCCCGTCGACGACCGGCTGCGGACCGGTGTCGAGCACGTGTTCGCCATCGGCGATGTCACGGGTCGAGCGCTACTGGCCCACGTCGCCTCCCACCAGGGTCTGACGGCGGCCGATGTCATCGCGGGTCACGATGTCCGCATCGATTACACCGCCGTCCCCGCGGCCACCTTCACCCATCCGGAGATCGCCAGTGTGGGCCTCACCGAGGACGCCGCCCGCGCCGGAGGTCATGAGGTGGTCGTCGCCAAGTTCCCGTTCGCCGCGCTGGGGCGGGCACGCTCGGTCGGCGATACCGAAGGCTTCCTGAAAATCGTGGCCGGCGCCCGGCACCACGAAGTCCTCGGCGTGCACATCATCGGCCCGTCGGCCAGCGATCTGATCACCGAAGGCGCCCTCGCGATCACGCTCGAGGCAACCCTCGACGAACTCGCCCACACGATCCACGCCCACCCCACCCTCGGCGAGATCGGCATGGAAGCGGCCCTGGCCGGACTCGGCCTACCCGTCCACATCGCACCGCCCCGCACTCGTCGAGGAGTCTCCTCATGACCGCCGAAACCACCGCCCGGCCACCACGTAAAGCGCCCCGCACCACCGTGAAGAAGCCGAAGACCACACCCGCGCCCCGCGAGAACACGACGGACACCAGCGGTTGCGTCGACTCCCGTATCGCCGCGGAGGATCCCGGAACGCTCCGGGAGCTCTACCGCGAGATGCTGTTCGTGCGCCGCTTCGAGGAGCGCACCTCGCAGAGCTACCAGCAGGCCGAGATCGGCGGCTACTGCCACCTCAATCTGGGCGAGGAGGCCACCGTCGTCGGCCTGGGCGCGGCCATGCGCCCCACCGACTATCTGTTCACCAACTATCGCGAACACGGCTACGCCCTGGTGAAAGGGATAGAACCCGGCCGCGTCATGGCCGAACTCTACGGCCGCTCCACCGGCGTCTCCAAGGGCTGGGGCGGCTCGATGCACCTGTACGACACCGCGACCCGGCTGCTCGGCGGCTACGCCATCGTGGGCGGCCAGATCCCGCTGGCACTCGGCGCGGCCCTGGCCATCGACTACCGCGGCGACGATGACGTGGTCGTATGCCAGATGGGCGAGGGCACCACCAATATCGGCGCATTCCACGAATCCCTCAATATCGCCGCGTTGTGGAATCTGCCGATCGTGTTCCTGGTCGTCAACAACCAGACCGGGATGGGCACCACGGTGGAGAGGTCCTCCGCCGAACCCGACCTGTGGAAACGCGCCGACTCCTATCGCATCCGCGGCGAACGTGTCGACGGCACCGATGTGCTGGCGGTGCGCGATACCGCCCGCGAACTCATCGAGATCGCCCGGCGCGACAGCAGGCCGGCGCTACTCGAGGCCGTCAGCTACCGCCTCAAAGGCCACTCCGTGGTCGACCCCGCCAGATACCGCAGCAGTGCCGCGGTTTCGGAGGCCCGGGACAACGATCCGGTCGCTCGCTGGCACGCGGCGCTGCGGCAGGCCGGCGTGCTCACCGAAGAATCCGCGGCCGCGATCGAGGAATCCGTGACCGCCGGTGTCCGGGCCGCCGTCGACTTCGCCGCCGCCGGCCCGCACCCCGATCCATCGAGTTTGTTCGACTACAACTACGCCACCCCGGTACCCGGCGATTCCCGTCGCCTGCCCGCCGACCCCCTGTTCACCCACTGAGGACTGCATCCGTGGCAATCATGACCTACCGCGAAGCCCTGCGCGAAACCCTGCGCGAGGAGATGCGGCGCGACGACGATATTCTCCTGCTCGGCGAAGAGATCGGTATCTTCGAGGGCTCCTACAAGATCACGGCCGGACTGCTCGACGAGTTCGGCCCCAAACGAGTACGCGATACCCCCATCGCCGAAGAGGGTTTCGTCGGTGCCGCGATCGGCGCCGCCATGCTCGGGCTGCGCCCGATCGTCGAGATCATGACGATCAATTTCTCCCTGCTGGCACTGGACCAGATCGTCAACCACGCCGCAAAGATCTACGGCATGTTCGGCGGGCAGACCAGCGTGCCGATGGTGATCCGCACCCCCGGCGGCGGCGGACAGCAACTCGGCGCGACCCACTCGCAGAACATCGAGCTCTACTACGCCTTCGTACCCGGCCTCAAAGTTGTCGCCCCCAGCACACCGGCCGATGCCCGCGCGCTGCTCAAAGCCGCCATCGAGGACGACGACCCGGTGCTGTTCCTGGAGAATCTGGCGCTGTACAACACCCGAGGCGAAGTACCGGAGTCCGGTCCCCCGGTGGAGATCGGGCGAGCGGCGGTCACCCGCCCCGGGACCGATATCACCCTGATCGGCTATTCCCGCATGGCCACGGTCTGCACGGCAGTCGCGGAAAAGCTCGCGGCCGAAGGGATATCGGCCGAAGTCATCGACCTGCGGAGCCTGCGCCCGCTCGATCGGGACACATTGATCGCCTCGGTCCGCAAAACCGGCTGCGCCGTGATCGGCGAGGACGACTGGCTCACCTACGGTATCGGCGCGGAACTCGCGGCCTCGATCTCCGACGGCGTCTTCGACTACCTCGACGCCCCGGTCCGACGGGTGGCCATGGCCGAAGTACCACTCCCCTACGCCAAACCCCTCGAAACCCTCGCGTTGCCCTCGGTCGACTCCCTCTACACCGCGGCCTCGGAAACCCTTGCCGCCGTCGGCACCCGCCGCTGACCCCGGAGAACACTCATGCCCGAAATCGTCATGCCCCGACTGTCGGACACCATGGAAGACGGCGTCGTCGCCACCTGGCTCAAACAGGTCGGCGACCCCGTCACCCGCGGTGAGATCGTCGCCGAAATCGAAACCGACAAAGCACTCATGGAACTGGAAGCCTACGAGGACGGGGTTCTCGAACAGATCCTCGCCGAAGCGGGCACCCGGGTACCGATCGGCGAGCCGATCGCCCTCGTCGGCGACGGCAGCACGGCCGGCGGCGCACCTACCGGGCAGGAACGGAGCGGAGCCGGCCCCGCCCGGGACAACGACGCGCCCGCCTCGGCACCTGCCCCCGCACCGACCGCCGACACCGCGCAGTTCACGCCCGCCGACACCGGCGAGCGGCCGAGATCCTCCCCCCTCGCTCGTAAAGTGGCCCGCGAACTCGGCGTGGATCTCACCGCGGTCGCCGGTACCGGCCCCGGCGGGCGCATTACCCGCCGAGATGTCGAATCAGCGCACCAGGCGACGGCCGCCACCGCAGGGAATACCGCGGTGGCCGAAGAATCAGTGGCTGTCGCGGCCGCGGCGGAGTCCGGCGACTACGACGAGATCCCGCTGACCGGTATTCAGCGGGTGTCCGCCGCGCGGCTGACCGAAAGCAAACAGCAGGCGCCGCATGTCTATCTCACCAGCGCCATCGATGTCACCGACCTGTTCGCCTTCCGCGCCCAGATCAACGACACCCTCGCCGCCGCGGGGACCGGGAAGGTCAGCGTCAACGACCTGCTGGTCAAAGCCGTCGCGTTGACACTGCGCGCGAACCCGGGCATCAATGTCTCCTTCGCCGGGACCGCGCTGCGCCAGCATCGCGGCATCCACCTGGGTATCGCGGTCACCACTCCCGCCGGACTGCTGGTCCCGGTCGTGCGCGACGCCGACCGCAAATCGATCTCCGCCATCGCGGCCGAGACCCGGGACAAGGCCGAACGCGCACGTGACCGCGGACTACGCACCGAGGAGATGACCGGCGGCACCTTCACCATCTCCAACCTCGGCATGTACGGCATCGAACAGTTCACCGCCGTCATCAACCCCCCGGAGTCCGCGATTCTCGCCGTCGGCGCCGCCACCGACGAACTGCGGATGGTGGACGGACAGGTGGTGAGCCGGAAGGTCCTGCGGGTCACGATGTCCGCCGACCACCGAGCCATCGACGGCTCCGCCGCCGCGCAGTTCCTCGCGCAGCTCGCGGATCTGGTCGAACATCCGTTGCGGATCGTGACCTGACTCCACGGGGTCACCCGCCTTCGCTCACCGCACACTGTCGTCGACAACGGCCGGCCGATGCGACACGATTGGAATCGATGACAACGGTCGCGGTGGTGTCCAGCAACCACGCGCAGGGTGTGGGCCAGATCTGGCAACTCCTGCTCGCCTTCGCGCTGTCCTCGATCATCGGATTGGAGCGACAGTTCCGGGGCAAGAGCGGGGGCCTGCGCACGCAAGCCATCGTCGGTACGGCCTCGGCATTGTTCATGATCGTCAGCAAGTACGGATTCGGAGACGTCGTCTCGGCGGGGACCGTTACCCTCGACCCATCGCGTATCGCGGCCCAGGTCGTCACCGGCATCGGTTTTCTCGGCGCGGGCTTGATCATTACTCGGCGTGGCGCCGTTCACGGGCTCACCACAGCGGCCTCGGTATGGGAGACCGCCGCGATCGGTATGACAGCCGGCGCCGGTATGGTGTTCCTCGCTCTGCTGGTCACCGGACTGCATTTTGTGATCGTGCTCGGCTACACCCCGCTGTCGCGCTGGATATCGCGACATGGTCACGCCGAGCGCGGGTACATCATCACCTACGAGGACGGCCGCGGCGTGCTCCGTGACGTCCTCAGCGCCTGCACCGACCGCGGATGGGCGATCGATTCGATGGCGGTACTCGGTCATCGGGCCGACGCCGGTGGCCATCTGCCGCCCGATCGGCTGGTCACGGTCGCGCTGCGGCTGCGCGGGACCGGCACGGTGGACGCGAGCGCGGTTCTCGGCGTTATCGACGGGGTGGTACGCATCGACACCGGAGACGACGAGAACGACTGATCACCCGGGTCGCCCTTTCCGCGCCCGATGATCGGGACCGCTGGTCTCGGGGAGTCGTTCGGCCGGGGCACGGCATGCATCGTGGTGTTGCCGGCCGAGTCCGGTGGACGGGCAGGCCGGATTGTTCACCCACACAGTCCGTGCGTGAGCAAGTTGCGGATATCCACTGTGGAGGGTGTTCCGGTATAGGAGAAGGTGACCGCGCGCCCGGACGCGGTGGCGCCGGAGATGGCGGAAAAGCCGTAGATGTCACCGCCGTGGCCGATATATCGCAGGCCGCACGGTAGTCGGGTGTACGCAATGCCGAGCCCGTAGGACATCCCGTTACCGCGGCCCATATCGACTCCGTCGAGCATCTGCTGCAGTTGAGCCTGCGGTACCACCGCACCGGCCGTCAGCGCGAGGAAGAACCGGTTCAGGTCGGCGCCGGTGGCGACCAGTGCGCCGGCCGCCCACGGCAGCGACGGCTCCAGCCGCGTCTCGTCGATCACGGTTCCGTCGACGGTGGCATAGCCGGTCGGATGCGGGTCACGCAGACCGGTTTCTCCGGTGGCCGGCAGATAGGTGTCCCGCAGGGTCAGCGGAGTGAGAATGCGATCGCGCAGCTCGTCGGTATAACGACGTCCGGTCACCGCCTCGATCAGCAGGCCGGCGACGATGTAGTTGGTGTTGGTGTACTCGAATCGGGTGCCGGGGGCGAACTGCGCGGGATACCGCAACGCGACTGCTATCACCTGTTCCGGGGTGTAGGTACGGCCTTCCCGCGCCGCCTCGTACTCGTTCATCTCCGGGGATTCGAGCAGTTCGGGCAGTCCGCTGCGATGACCCAGGATCTGGCGGACGGTGATAGCGCGACCGTCCACCCCGGCACCGGTGAGCAGACCGGGCAGATATGTGTCGATCGACTGATCGAGCTCGATCCTGCGCTCGGCGACCAGCTGCAGCACAATCGCGGCGGTGAAGGACTTGGTGACACTGCCGTCCCGGACATGCTGGGGAGGATCGGTAGGGATCGGGGTCCCCGCGGCGATATCGGCGAGGCCGGACGTGACGACAGCGGTCGCGCCGTTCTCGGTGAGCGTGGCAATGGCCCCGACAGCACCCGAGCCGACCATCGCGTCGAGGTCACCTTGCACTTTGTCCACGCGGGCGGCGGCAACCGCAGGTACCGGGGTGGGCTCGACCGAGCTCGTCGTACAGGCGGACAGAACCACCGCCGCTACGCAGACCGGGAGAACAACACCGCGCAAACTCATGATCCGACAGTAGGACCACCGGATCCGCGAAAACATGGGACTGCAGTATCGCGGCAGACCGTACCCGAGTACCGCGTCGGATCGACCTGCGGGTTCTCGACGCCCCACCGCGGCAGATGCTCCGGTCGATCAGCTCTCCGGCCGATCCGGGCCGGAGCCGACGTCGGAACCGGGCAGCGGGGCGAGTTCGGCTCCCGAACCGGATGAGGACCGACCGGCGTGTAATTCGGTACGCAGGCGCTCGACCATGTGCGGGTAGTGCAGCTCGAATGCGGGACGTTCGGAGCGGATACGCGGTAGCTCGTAGAAGTTGTGCCGCGGCGGCGGACAGGTGGTGGCCCACTCCAGCGAGTTGCCGTACCCCCACGGGTCGTCGACGGTGACGACTTCCCCGTACCGATAGCTCCGGAAAGCATTCCAGACGAAAGTGATCATCGAAAAACCGAGGACGAACGAGCCGATGGTGGAGAAAGTGTTCAGGGCGGTGAATCCGTCCTCGGCCTGGTAGTCCGCGTAGCGGCGCGGCATACCCTCGTCACCGAGCCAGTGCTGGACCAGGAATGTGGCGTGGAAGCCGAGGAAAGTCGTCCAGAAGTGCAGACGGCCGAGTCGTTCGTCCATGAGACGGCCGGTGAGCTTGGGGAACCAGAAGTAGATACCGGCGAAAGTCGCGAAGACGATGGTGCCGAACAGGACGTAGTGGAAATGCGCGACGACGAAGTAGCTGTCGTGGACCTGCCAGTTCAGCGGCGGGCTGGCGAGGATGACACCGGACAACCCGCCCAGCAGAAAGGTCACGATGAACCCGACGGCGAACAGCATCGGTGTTTCGAAGGTCAGCTGTCCGCGCCACATGGTGCCGATCCAGTTGAAGAATTTCACTCCGGTGGGCACCGCGATCAAGAAGGTCATCGCGGAGAAGAACGGCAGCAGGACCGCGCCGGTGGCGAACATGTGATGGGCCCATACGGCCATCGACAGTCCGGCAATGGCGATGGTGGCGAAAACCAGTGTGTTGTAGCCGAATATGGGTTTGCGGCTGAAAACCGGAATGACCTCGGTGATGATTCCGAAGAACGGCAGCGCGACGATGTAGACCTCAGGGTGCCCGAAGAACCAGAACAGATGCTGCCACAGAATGGTGCCCCCGGTGGCGGGGTCGTAGATATGGCCGCCGAGATGCCGGTCGACGGCCAGGCCCATCAGCGCGGCGGTCAGGATCGGAAACGCCAGCAGCACCAGAATGCTGGTGATCGTGATGTTCCAGGTGAAGATCGGCATCCGGAACATCGTCATCCCCGGCGCGCGCAGGCAGATCACCGTGGTGATCATGTTGACGGCCCCCAGTATCGTGCCCAGGCCGGATACCGCCAACCCCATGATCCACAGGTCCGCGCCGGCCCCCGGGGAGTGCAGAGCGCTGGTCAGCGGCGAATACGCGGTCCAGCCGAAGTCGGCGGCTCCGCCCGGGGTCACGAACCCCGCGGTGGCCATGGTGGCGCCGAACAGATACAGCCAGTAACTCAGCGCATTGAGCCGGGGGAACGCGACATCAGGCGCGCCGATCTGCAACGGCAGGACGGCATTGGCGAACCCGAAGACCACCGGCGTGGCGTAGAACAGCAGCATGATCGTGCCGTGCATGGTGAACAGCTGGTTGTACTGCTCGGGCGACAAGAACTGCAGTCCCGGGCGCGCCAGCTCCCCGCGGATCAGCAGGGCCAGCAGACCACCGATCAGGAAAAACGCTGTGGCCGACACCAGATAGAGCACGCCCAGCACCTTGGGGTCCGTGGTGGTGACCATCTTCCAGACGAAGGAGCCCTTCGGGCCCATTCGCGCCGGGAACGGGCGCCCAGCGATGAGCCCCGCCCGAGCCGACGGTCTCACTGCCATGAGCGCTCCTCCAGCCGATCCGCCTACGGAATCCGATTTAGCCGTGCAGCCCTCCGCCCCTACTGAACCTTGCCCCCTGGCTGGAAAATACCTGGTGAGCGACACTCCTGAACCAGGAAACACCGGCGACCCGCCGGATAACGGCACTCGTTCCGCCGGTTCTGTGGCGCGGCGCGACCCGGCCGCGGATCTGTGCGTGTCCAGCTCGGCTCAGAGCTCGGTAGCTCGTATCCTGCGGGTGACCGGGCTCTATCCGGCTTCATCCGAGCGGGAGGTAGGAATGGCGGGCAAGTTCGTGCTGTTCACCGATTCGACCGGGAAGTTCCGGTGGCGGCTCAAGGCCGGCACCGGCGAGATCATCGCCGCGAGCCAGGCCTATGACAGCATAGATGCGGCGAAGAAGGGTATCGCCTCGGTCCAATCCCATGCACCGAGCGCCGAGGTCATCGACGACTCCATGAAAGTCTGACCGCGCCACAGGTTGTCCCGCCGAACCGGCACCGCCGGTTCGGCACAGAAGCAGAAGACCGGACCTGTGGCGTCCCGACCTGTGCCCGGCGCGGTGACCCAGGCCGCCGAAGCGACGGTCACAGTCGAGGTCTCCTGGCGCGGTGGGTGTCGGTCTCCGGTTCCGTGGCGGTTCCGCGGCTTACCGGGGCCGACTCGGCGGGCCGCCGCCGGTCCTGGGGGATCGGGCGATGACCGGCGCCGGTAGTCGCAACGACGCGTCCAGTTCTCGCACCAGCTCACCCGCACGGCCGCGACCATTCGGAGCCTTCGGATACCGCGTCAAGACGCTCGAGACGGTAGAGCAAGCCATACCCCGCACCTTCTCGATGTAGCCGGATCCGACGATACGGTCGCCGCCTGCATCGAGTTCGAAAGCCAGAGCCGCGTGGGCCGCCGGTCCGAGGATGTGCAGTACCTGCGTGGCCTTCGCCAGAGGGTGGAGGTATGCCGCACCGGCTGCGGCACCGGCCGCACGTGCGGCCTCGCCGGCCGCGGCCCGGCCGGTGTCACGTGCCTCTCGGTATGCCCGGTGCGCCGCCCACGCCGTGTCGCGGATCGCCTTTGTTCGCTCAGCTCCATCCGCAAAGGCCCGGGCAGCATCGATCGCGGCTCGTGGGCGCCGATCGCCCGGGTGTTCCTTTTCGAAGATTGCGAGGGCGGGCTCCGCGCACACCACGGCATAGCCTGTGATCTCGCGTAATTCGGCCATGCTCAGTTCGATCGTCGGGTCTTCGGTGGTCGGTGCCATACCACTCAACCGTATCTTTGAACTCTCAGTTGGAACTTCACGCGTATTTTCGCAGGGAATACCGTAAAAGCTTCAACCCCTCGATACCGCCTATGGCTTCCTGTCCGTGCGAGTGGGTGCGACCACGTCGACCTTGCCCGGTTCCCGATCACCGGGTCATGGCGCGGATAGGGTCGGTCGATGAGCGCTTCCGCCAACCCGGCGGCGACGGGCCGGACTCCCCGCCGCCTGTCCTATGCACTGTTCGCCCTGGTGGTGATCACATATCTGGTGATCATCCAGGCCGGTGGCCTGATCCTGCACAAGATCAGCGGCGAGGAAGACATGTTCACCACCCGCGCCGTGTTCTTCGGGATGATCATCCCGTTGGGTGTGGCCTTGGTGTTCACCTACGCGGTCGCCGCAT
>JABFXT010000337.1 GCA_013361595.1 Nocardia sp.
GTGGCGAAGGTCTGCTCGGCGGGCCCACCGGTGGCGCGGCGACGGCGCAGGGTCTCGTCGAGCGCGCCCGCGCCCGGCAGCCGATCGCCCACCGCGGCGGCCACCACCACCTGCACCCAGCCCTCGATCAGGGCGAGCAGCGTTTCCAGCCGGTCCAGCGCCTGTTTCTGTTCGGGCGTGGTCTGCGGTTCGAAACTGCCCTGAGCGAGGATCTCCTCGAGTTTGGAAGGATCGGTGAGCGCGGTCGGATCGAGATTGCGCGCCGCGTCCTCGAGCGCGGAGAAATCCATGGTGATCCCGCGGGCGTAGTCCTCGACCGCCCCCAGCACCTGCTGGCGCAGCCAGGGCACATGGACGAACAACCGCTGATGGGCGACCTCACGCGCGGCGAGGAACACCACGATCTCGCTCTCCGGCTGTTCGAGTCCTTCGCTGAACTCCGAGATGGCGGTGGGCAGCAGCGCGGCGGTACCGGCCGGGCCGAGCGGCAGACCGATATCGGTGCCGGTCAGCACCTCCTTGGCCAGCTGGCCCAGGGCCTGGCCGAGCTGGGAACCGAAGGCCAGCCCGCCCATCTGACCGAGCATGCCCATCATGGGCCCGGCCATATCGCGGGCCTCCTCGGGCAGTCCGGCGGTCCACATCCCGGAGATCTGCTGGGCCACCGGCTCACACACCCGCTGCCAGGTGGGCAGCGTGTTCTCGATCCAATCGTTCGCGGTCCAGGCGACGGTGCTCGTGGCGCCGGCCGGGAAAGTGGTCGCATCGTCGAGCCACAGTTCGGCGAGGTGCGCGGCATCGGCGACCGCGGCGGCGGTACCGCTGGACACCGGCGGAACGGTTTTGCCGAGTTGCTGACGGGCCAGTCGCTTGGCGACGTCGTAGTTCACCGGGCCACTGCCACCGCCGGTCATGCCCTGACCCATACCGCTGAGCATCTGGCCCAGCGAGGAGAGCATCTGGCCCAGCGACGCCGGGTCGAACCCGGCGCCACCGGCGCCGAAACCGAAGGGGTCGTTACCGCCGCCGCCCGGTTTGTCGCCGCGGCCGCGATCGTCGTCGTCGCCTTGCGAGAATCCGAACGGGAGATCACTCATACCGCCTCACCCGCCGGCATGACGTCCGGGTGCTGTCCGGGGAGCGCGCGCGAACCGTGGCCGGCCGGCGCTTCGTGAAGCGGCATGTCGTCCATAGTAGGCGCGACGAACCGGCCGGTCCGCCCTGCCGGACGGTCTTCGCGCAGGGTGAACATGGCGGCACACCGGTGAGCGGGCGGCCCACCGCCGGGTCACCGGCCCGCGGCCACCCAGGATTCGACGATCGTCCGGGCGATCGAAATCGACCCGGGCAACAGCAGCCGGGCACCGGTCGCGGGCGCGCCTTCCTCCGGCCGGGCCCGCCAGCCTCCCGCGGCCAGGGCGGTCCGCACTTCGTCACGCGTGAACCAGTGCGCCTCGGCGATCTCGCCGTCGGAGAAGACCAGCGGCTGGTCCGGGTCGGCCTGCGCGGAGAAACCGAGCATCAGCGACCGCGGGAAGGGCCACGGCTGGCTGCCGAGGTATTCGATATCGCGGACATCGAGCCCGACCTCCTCCCGCATCTCCCGTTCCACACACCGCTCCAGCGATTCACCGGCCTCCACGAAGCCGGCCAGCAGCGAGAACATCGTCTCCGGCCAGGTCGCCTGCCGGCCGAGCAGCACCCGGTCGGCCCCGTCGTGGATGAGGCAGATCACGGCCGGGTCGGTACGGGGGAAATCCTCGCGACCGTCTTCGGCGACCCGGGACCAGCCGCCTTTGGCCGGTACGGTCGGCGCGCCGTCGATTCCGTGGAAGGCGGCCCCGGCGTGCCAGTTGATCAGGGCAAGCGCGGCCGACATCACTCCGGCGGTGAAATCGTCGATCGAGGCGTCGGCGAGCTGACGCAGATCCCGGAGGGCGCCGGTGAGGGAGGCGTCGGCGATCGCCCACAGGTGGACGCCCTCGTCGACGCCGAGAAAGACCGCCTCGGGACTGGGATCGGCCGACAGTTCCAGGGCGGAATCCCAGACCAGCGCGCCCGATTCGAACCGCACCGCGCCGCGCCGCCCGACCCGGAGCAACCGGGCGGTGGCCCAGCCCTCTTTCAGCGCCTGTTCGTCGGTGCGCAGATGGTCGGCACGGTCGAGTGCCGAGCGGGACAGCAGGGGAATCTGGTTGAGCTGGAAGACGGCCACGTTCCGAGCGTATCGCGACCCGGTAACGGGCCGCGGCGAGTCAGCGGGCGCGACGGATATAGAGCAGTTTGTCGCCGGACTCCAGGGCGTCGACCGACGGTTCGCCGACCCGGACCAGCTCACCCGCCCGGACGACGCCCAGCACGATATCGCTGAGATGACGTGGTGACCCGCCGACCTCACCGGGTTCGACCTCACGTTCGGCGACGGCGAAACCGTGCTCGGGGGTCAGCAGATCCTCCATCATCTCCACCACGCTGGGCGTCGTGGTGGCGATCCCGAGCAGGCGGCCCGTGGTCTCCGAGGAGACGACCACCGAATCGGCACCGGACTGCCGCAGCAGATGGGTGTTCTCCGATTCGCGGATGGAGGCGACGATCTTGGCTTTCTTGGTGAGTTCCCGGGCGGTGAGGGTGACCAGGACAGCGGTGTCGTCGCGATTCGTGGCGACGATGACCGAGGACGCGTTCTGGACACCCGCCAGGCGCAGCACATCGGATTGGGTGGCCGAACCGTGCACGGTGACCAGCCCGGCGGTCGAAGCCGCTTCCAGGCTCACCGCGTCGGTGTCGACGACGACGATATCGGCGGGTTGCACGCCGTCACCGAGCATGGCGTCGATAGCGGTACGGCCCTTGGTTCCGTACCCGACGACGACGGTGTGATTACGCACGGTGCGCCTCCAACGCTGGATCTTCAGGGCCTGGCGGGAACGTTCGGTGAGTACGGCCAGGGTGGTACCGACCAAGACGATGAGGAACAGCACTCGCAACGGGGTGATGACGAAGATGTTCACCAGGCGGGCCGACGGCGTGACCGGTGCGATATCGCCGTACCCGGTGGTGGACAGCGATACGGTCGCGTAATAGAACGCGTCCAGCAGGGTCACCGATTCATCGGCACTGTCCCGGTAACCGTCCCGGCCGATGTAGACGACGATCGCCGCCGCGCACAGCAACCCGATCGCGAAGAGCACCCGCCTGGTCAGTGATATCCAGGGGCTGCTCTGCGCCTCCGGGATACGGAGCAGGCCCACCAGCGCGAAATCCGGTGGCCCGGCCGCGCCCCGGGCCCGGCTCCCGATATCGGCGACCCGCGAAGTCACCGGCGACACCTCTCACCAGCCCGGCCGTCCCGCATACCGGTCACCCTCAGTCCCTCCGACACAGCTCGGGAGCCTACCCGCTCGCCCGCGGTCACGTCGGGCACGCCGTCGAGACGGGTCTCTATGGTGGGGCCATGGCAGATATCTCCCCGGCGGGCGCACCGGATTCCGGTCGCACCCCGGCGTTTCGACTCGCCGCGCTGCTCCTGGGTGCGGGCGTCATGCATTTCCTGATCCCCGAACAGTTCGATTCGACCATTCCCCCGCAGTTGCCCGGAAAGGCGCGCTCCTACACCTATTGGTCCGGGATCGCCGAGATCGGCGTCGGCACCACCCTGTTGATCCCGCGGACGCGCCGGCTCGGCGGCCGGTTGGCGGCGCTGCTGTTCATCGCCGTCTTCCCGGCGAATATCCAGCTCGCCGTCGACACGATACGGAATCCGAAGGCGCCCGCGGCGCTCAAAGCAGTCTGGCTGCTCCGGTTGCCGATGCAGTGGCCGCTGATCTCCCGGGCCCTGGCAGTGAGCCGCCGCGCCCCACGGGACTGATATCCCCGGGCGCCGGCGCCGGATCAGCGCACCGGGCCCG
>JABFXT010000678.1 GCA_013361595.1 Nocardia sp.
CGCGAGGTGCGCCACCGTGTACGCGGCGACTCCGGCGTTCGACGCGGTGGACGGGCCGGACGCCGGGATGCCGGTGCCGCGGCCGCGGCCCGGCTGCTCCACGAGGTCGAGTCCGCCGCACAGGTTCCCGATGGTGTGATGCCACGGGCTACGCCGCTGAGACTCCGAAGCGGTCACGAATGGCGGAGCAGGCTCGGACCAGCTGGGCTATCTGCGAATCCCGCAGCGCCGCGTGCAACGAGAACCGGATCAGGGTGCGATTACGCGGGGTAGCGGGCGGGCAGAACACCGCACCGAAGATCCCGCGTTCGTGCAGGAAATCCCGGATGGCGATGGCGCGCTCGTCCGGGCCGGTCGGTAGCGCGACGATATGGCTCGCGGAACCGTCGAGGTCGAATCCGAGCGCTGTCATCTCCTCCCGCAACACCGTTGACATCTCGCGCAGCCGGTCCCGTCTCCAGTCGTCGGTCCCGATGGCGTCCAAGGCGGCCGACAGTCCCGCGATATCGTGTGGCAACAATGTGGAGGAGAAGATCGCCGGGTAGGACTCCATCTTGAAGTAGCCCGCGAACTCCGCCGAGTTCGTGATGACCAGCCCGGCACGGCCCGCGAATGCCTTGAACAGGCTGGCGGTTCGAAAATGAACTCGGTCGGTGAGCCCCGAGGCCACGACCGTGCCGGCGCCCTTCGGGCCGTCGATACCGAGCGAGTGGGACTCGTCGACCACCAGCAAACTCCCGGACTCGTCAGCGATATCGCAGAGCTGAGGAAGCGGGCAACGGCTGCCGTTGGTGCTGTATATCGCGTCGACGGCGATGATGCCCGGCCCGTACTTGCCGATCTCCCGGCGCAGGTGCTCGGTCCGGTTGTGCCGGAACAGGTGGATTCTCGCGCCGGCGGCCTTGGCGCCCTGCCGCAGCGACATATGCGCGAAGTGATCGAGGTAGACCGGTAGTCGTGGGTCGGCGATGGTCTGCAGCAAGCCGACATTGGCATCCCATCCCGACTGACACAGGACACCTGACGCTGCCTGCATATGGCCCGCCAGTGCCTGCTCCAGGGCGAGTTGTGGATGCTCGCCGTGCACGAGTGCCCCCGAAGCGAAGATCCCGCCCCCGGCGATCAGCGCGGCGGACATGGCGCCGGTTACGCGCGGATCGCGAGACAGTGCCAAATAGTCGTTGCTCATCAGAATGGTATCGGATGGTCCGGGCGTCCGCCCGTACATAATATTCTGTCCGCCCCATTCGCCGGCGATTCTCTCGGTGTAGAAGTTGTTCATTCGGCGATGAATACGATCGGCGACGGTATGCGAATAACTCACGACAGGGTGACCCCTTCACTCGGGGAGAGGATCGAGCCGAAATCCATCTGGATGCGCCGCAACTCGTCCTCGAATCGATAGCGGGCAGGCTCTCCCGCTCTGTGGCACGGCGAAAGCAGACGATAGCAGTGGCGCGAATTGCTCACGGGCGTAACGACGATCGGCTCCGGACGGAATGGCGCAGATTGTCCGATAGTTGGCATCGCACGGCGACTACGGACGGGAAAGCAGCGGTATATTCGGCCTGCAATCGTTAATTCCGGCTCGATCCGGACCAATTGATGAGTGGACGGCGATCATGGCTTCGCTTCGGGAAAGACTGATAGATATCCTCTCCACGGATCTGTATATCGCGCCGGAACGTTTCGTACCGGAAGCAGAACTGATCGGGGGTCTCGGTTTCGACTCGGTCAATTTCAGTATGGCAATGGCCGCGATCGAACAGCACTTGGGCATTTCCCTGCCGGAGGCCGATGCCATGGGTTGCCGCACCTTCGGCGACCTCGAATCACTGGTGGCAGGTACGCGGGTCGATGTCTGAGTCCTTCACCGGCGTTCTGGACGCCGCGCTGGACGAGGATGTCCGAAAACTCGCCGACCAGGCCGAAGCGACCGGCCGATTCCCGAAAGAACTGATCCGGATGATCGCCGAACGCGGTGTCTACGCCGCCAAATGGGGCACCGACACCCGGCCCGACGTCGCCAAGGTGGTCACTCTCGCGTCCCGCCTGGGGACGATGGGCTCATTGCCGGTCGCTGCGGGTGCCGGAGTCCAGGACTCCTGCATTGCTGTGCTGCGCCGATTCGGCGGCACCGATTATCTCCACGATCTGACCGACAAGGGCATTCGCGGTGAGACCGTGTTCTGTATCGCGGGCACCGAGCACGGTAGTGGCTCGGATCTCGCTCACGCCGAGTCGCAGTGCGTGCGCGAAGGTTCCGGATACCGGCTGACCGGTAGCAAGAAGTTCGTCTCGCTGGCCCCCATCGCCGATGTGGCGCTGGTGCTGGTGCGCGACGGTGACACGCGCGCGGTTTCCCCCCACGCGGCAATGTTCGCTGTACCGACGGGCCAATTGGAGATCGGCCGACCCCACGCGCTGGTGGGGAACACCTGCTTGAACACCTCGCCACTGCGCTTCGATACCTGGGTACCCGCCGAGGCGATGATCGCCCGGCCAGGTCTCGGCTCGGCCGCGATGAACTGGGGGCTGGCGCACGAAAGACTATGTATCGCCGGCCATATAGTGGCCGTCTGCGAGGCCGCGATCGGTCTGACCGCAGCGCGCATGCGCCGGCGCACGCAGTCCGGCTCGTCGCTCTTCGAGCATCAGGCACTGCGCCTGCGGCTGGCCGACCTCATGGCGCGGGTGAAGATCATGCGGCTCGCCTTGCTCGGTGTGAGCACCGCCGGCGAGGGGCTCGACCTGCGCACCGCCGCCGGGTTGAAAGTCAGTGCGGCGCGTCTCGGTGAGGAAGTGCTCTCCGAATGCATGCACATATTCGGTGGAGTCGGCTACCTGAGCCGGCAGAGCCCGATCAGCAGATGGTGGCGCGATATGAAATTGGCCCGCGTCGCCGCGGGCGCCGACGAAGTGCTGTGGGAGCTGGTCGCGGTCGGCATCGTCGCGGACGACGACGCCTACGACCGCCTGATGGCCGATGAGGACTGAGCAGTGAGCAGATTCACCAGGCAGATGTTCGACCACTCGAGGTGTCTCGATCGGGGCATCATCGTGGGAAAGCCGGAAAATATGGTCCGACGCAGTTGGTCGGACGTGCATCAGGAGTCCCGGCGGATCTCGGGGGCGCTGGCCGGTCACGGCATCGGACCGGGCTCGCGCGTGGCGATCCTCGCCGCGAACCCGGGCGATGTCGTGCCGGTGGTGCGGGCGATATGGATGCGAGGCGCGTCGATCACCATGCTGCATCAGCCCACGGCTCGGACGGATCTCGCCGCCTGGTCCGCCGAGGTCGACGCCCTGCTCGGCATGCTCGCCGCCGACGCCGTCATCCTGGGTGATCCGTTCGACCGCCGGGAACCGCCCGGGACCGTGCCGGTGCTGAGGGTGGGAGAGTTGCTCGACGGACCGGATATCGACCCGGTGGAACCCGGCGAGGACGACACAGCGCTTCTCCAGTTGACCTCCGGCTCTACCGGCTCGCCGAAGGCGATCGTCGTCACTCACCGAAACCTCTACGCCAACCTCACCGCGATGGCGCAGCGGATGGAGCTGGAACAGAGCCGCGATGTCGTGGTCAGTTGGCTGCCGCTGTTCCACGATATGGGCATGATCGCACTGTCGATCCTGCCCATGCAGCTGGGGCTGGACGCGGTGCTCGTCACCCCGGCGGACTTCCTGCGCTCACCGTTGGTGTGGGCGGAGCTCATCGACCGCTACCGCGCGACGATCACCGGTGCACCCGACTTCGGCTACACACTGTTGGCCCGACGGCTGCGCGGGACCCCCGATCACGCATTCGATCTGTCGTCGATGCGGGTCGCGCTCAACGGTGCCGAGCCGATCGACTGCGCCGCCGCGGCCTCGTTCATCGCGGACGGGCGCCGATTCGGC
>JABFXT010000416.1 GCA_013361595.1 Nocardia sp.
TACGGCTGCACAACGCGACCCGCGAAGACATCACCGGCATCCGGAGCACTGTCGGTGAGCTGGGTGGCCGCATGGACCATATGGAGAGCCGAATCGACACGCTCACGCTCGAGATGCGCGGCAAGTTCGACATGCTCGCCGCGGGACAACAGCAGATCGTGAGCCTGATCACGCAGGCGATCGATCGCGGGGCCGGCGTGGAGTAGTCCGGACCGGACGCGATCGCGCCACCGGCGTCCACATCCAGGAAACGACGACAGGGGCTCGGGTTTCGACCCGAGCCCCTGCCCGTTGCCCGCCGGACCGGCGACTCACCGGGAGGTGCGGTGCACCTCCGGCAATTCGCCGAACCGTTCGGCATCCACTTCGTTTGAGCCGGCGGAGCCGTGCAGCGGTTCCGCCCGCAGCTCCATCTCGAGGCCTTCGACATCGTGTTCCCCGACATGTACCTGCGCGGTCGACGGCGCGTAGCCGGTCGCGACGACCGTGTAGGTGCCCTCGTCGAGATTGCCGAACGCGTACGACCCGTCCGAGTCGGTGGCCCGTGTCTCGATCACATTGCCCAGCGAATCGGTGAGCGTAACCCTGGCCTCCGCCAGCGGCCGGCCGCCGCCGCGCACCACGCCCGCCACTCGCACGCCCGGGCGCAGCAGCACCTCGAGCAGGGCGGTCTCCCGGCTGCTCACCTGCGCCGACACCGCGGTCGGGTGGTAGCCGAACGCACTGACCGCGACCGTGAACTCACCTTCGGGCAGACCCGCGAGGTCGAAGACACCGGAACCGTCGGATTCCGCGGCGGCGAGGACTTCGCCGCGCATGTCCAGGGCCGTCACGGTGGCACCGGCCACCGGACCACCGTCGCCGGTCCGCGCGACCGTGCCCGCCAGACTCGCCAGGGTGGTGAGTGTGACGTCGTAGGACACCGGATTGCTGCCGAGGACGGCGGTGGAGGCATCGGGGCGCCGGCCTTCGGCCGAGGCGATCAGCACATACGAGCCCGGGGCCGGAGCGGCCAGCTCGTAGAAACCGTCCTGGCCCGAGAGCGCCCGGCCCAGCTGCTGCCCGGACGGCGAGATCAGGGTCAGCGTGGCGCCGGCCACCGCGATACCGCGTGCATCGTTCACCCGGCCGAACAGAATGGACCCGCTTCCGCTCGGCTGCGGCGCAGTCCCGGCCGAGCCGTTCGTACCGTTGGGTCCCGTCGCGGCGAACGACGCGGGTTCGGGGGCGGCGTGCCGGGGCGCCGGGGCGCGCTCCCCGTTCGGTGCGCCGGCCTCGGCGTCGGCCACGACCCGTTCGGCTTCCACCGACAGTCCGGCCGGTGCGGCGGGCACCGCTTCGGCCATCGCGTGCACCGTGTCGGTCTTCTCCGCATCCGAGTGCGCGACCGCCGCCGCGGCGGCCCGTTTGGCGGTGGGAATGGTCAGTGCGAGGACGGCGGCGGCCGCCGCGACACCGCAGCCGATCAGGATGCCGACCTTGAAACCGTTCTCCGTGGGCACCGAGATGCCGCCGGCGAAAGTAGTGCTCATCTCGGCCAGCACCGCGCCGATGGCCGCGGAGGCCACCGAGGTGCCGATGGAACGCATCAGGGTGTTGAAGCTGTTGGCGGCGGAGGTCTCGGTGATCGGT
This sequence comes from Nocardia sp., assembly GCA_013361595.1. Lineage (GTDB taxonomy): Bacteria > Actinomycetota > Actinomycetes > Mycobacteriales > Mycobacteriaceae > Nocardia. The sequence continues at coordinate 1,633 of JABFXT010000416.1, forward strand.
ACCGCGCTCATGATCAGCGCGGGCATGGCGCCGTAGGCGAAACCCACACCCAGGCTGATGATGATGGCGCCGACCATCAGACCCCAGGGCTTGCCCATCAGCGGTACCGACGTGCCGTAACCGGCCGCGATGATGACCGCGCCGAAGACCAGGGTGACCTTGGGGCCGGCCAGCGCGGACAGTTTCGCGCTCAACGGCGAGGACAGCATCATCATGAGCCCGCCCGGCGCCATCCACAGGCCCATCGCGACCATCGACTGGCCGAGACCGTAGCCGGTGGCCTCCGGCAGCTGCAGCAGCTGCGGGAAGATCAGTGCCTGCGCGAACATCGACATACCGATGACGATCGAGGCGGCGTTGGTCAGCAGTACCCGCGGCCGGGCGGTGACCCGCAGATCGACCAGCGGATCACGCGAACGCAGCTCCCAGACGCCCCACAGCAGCAGCACCACGACCGCGGCGACGAACAGGGAGATCGTGGTGGCGCTGGTCCAGCCCCAGCTCGCGCCCTTGGATACGGCGAGCAGCAGGCAGACCAGCGCGGCGCCCAGGCCGAGCGCGCCCAGTACGTCGAACCGGCCGCGTTCGGCCCGCGGCGGGGTCGAGGGAACGACGAAGAAGATCAGTGCACCGGCCACCGCGGCCAGCGCCGCGACACCCCAGAACAGATACCGCCAGCTGCTGTATTCGACGACGGCGGCGGCCAGCGGCAGACCGAGCGCGCCACCCACGCCGAGCGACGAACTGATCAGCGCGATGCCCGAACCCAGCTTGGCGGGCGGCAACAGATCACGTAGTGCGGCGATACCGACCGGGATCAGGCCCACGCCCATCCCCTGCAGACCACGCCCGATCAGCATCGGCCACAGCGACGAGGACACGGCACAGATCACCGAGCCGATCACGAGTGGGACCACTGATCCCACCAGAACGGGCCGCTTGCCGAGAAGATCACCGAGCCGGCCCGCGACCGGGGTCGTCACCGCGCTGGCCAGCAGGCTCGCGGTCACCACCCAGGTCGCGTTCGAGGGTTCGGTGTCCAGGATCTCCGGTAGCTGCCCGAGCAACGGCATCACCAGGGTCTGCGTCAACGACGCCACGATCCCGGCGAATGCGAGCACCGCCAGTACCGCCGCGGGGCGGACGACGGGTTCGGGTTTGGTCACGAGCGTGCTCCTCGATAAGTGAACGATCGACCGATGTGCATAATACACATAACATGCATGATGCAATCTAACCAATTCGCCGACGTGAACATTCCGCACACACCGGCCGTCACCGCCCGGCACCGCAGTGCGCTCAGCGGCTGCGCCCAGTCGCCGCAATCCCTTCCGGTCGCCCGATCCACCAGGTGAGCGCCATGGCCACCGCGATCGCGCCCGCGCCGACCGCGGCGAGGCCGCTCCACCCGAACCAGCCGACCGCGACCGCGCCGAACCCGGTACCCGCGCTGCCCCCGATGAAGTACACGACCATATAGGCGCTGTTGAACCGCGCGGGCGCAGCGGGATCGACGGCCAGCACCGTGCTCTGGTTGCCCACCTGGGCCGCGAAGAGCCCGGCGTCGAACAGACCGAGACAGACCAGCGTCAGCATCGCGTTCGACAGGCCCACGCCCAGCACCACCACCGCGGCCAGGGCGAGGGCGAGACCTGCCAGGATCACCCGGCGCGCGCCGACACGATCGGTCCAGGTTCCGGCGATCCGGGTCGCGACGACACCCAGGAGACCGGCCAGAGCGAACAGGCCGATCTGCGCGGGCGAATAGGAAAAGGGCGGTTGTGAGAGGGCCACCGCGAGTCCCGCCCAGACCGCACAGAAGGCGAAGAACCACAGGGCCCCGCGACCGGCCGCCACCCGCAATACCGGGAACCGCGCGAACAGCCCGGGAATCCCGCGCAACGTCGCGAGGTAACCACGACCTGCCGGTCCTTCGGCGGCAGGCAGTACTCGTCGGGCGGCGACCGCCGAGACGGCGCACGCGGCCGCGAACACCAGCAGCATCGCGCGCCAGCCGAGCGAATCGGTGAGCCACCCGCCGACGATCCGCCCGGCCAGGACCCCGGCCGAGATACCCGCGGTCACCATGCCCAGTACCGTGGCCTGCCGCCCTCGTTCCGCGAAACGACCGGCGACCGAACTCAATTGCGCGCCGACCGCCGAGCCGACGCCGACCAGCCCGGTGACCAGCGCGAGAATCCAGGACGAGCCGGCCACCGCGCCGACCGCCAGCGCGGCGGCGAGCAGGGCGAACTGGACCGCG
>JABFXT010000776.1 GCA_013361595.1 Nocardia sp.
GACGAGCGGTTCGATATCGGAGATGGACCGATTCAGCAGCCGCAGAGCATGGGCAGACGCACCGATACGGGACAGGCTGGCGGCCTTGACGTAATGGGTGGTCGCCAACAGCAGCGGATCACCGGACCGGGTAGCTGCCCACTCCATGCGCTCTGTGGCGGTGAGAGATAGATCGGTGTATCCGAACTTGTGTGCAATGGTGTTCGCGGCCCGGTAGGCGTTCGTCAGCATCGCGTAGGCCGGCTGCCCGGTCCGGTCACCGGCGACCAGCAGCGAGTCCACGAGATCCGGCAGGACGTCGGCGATGCGCCGATACCGGGCGTCGATACGCCAGCGCGCCACCTTGGCCGACAGCCGCCGCAATTCGTCGACCGGGACGGGCTCGCTCTCGGGTTCCAATGGATCGGTCGCGGCGAGTGCGCGGCGCAGGACCGGCAGGACATCCGCCAGCGGTTCGGATTCCTGCCCGGTGCCATACAGCCGGGATGCGTCGACCCGTAGTGCGTTGGCGATAGCCCCGACCCATACCGTGGACGCGGATGCTTTCCCTGTTTCTACCTGGGCCAGCATCGACCGGGACACATTGGCACGGGCCGCGAGTTGGTACTGCGTGAGTCCGCGGACCTTGCGCCAGTGTGCAATGTGTTCTCCGACAGTCTCGCCTTGCTGCATGCCCTCGACGGTACATGTTCGTTTCGAACAATCATCGAACATTCGTTGTCTACCAGCATATTTAACGTCAACGTAGCCCCGCCGCCAGATTAACGCCCCGACTGCCTCGGCGGCGGGTGCTTCCACTCTGTGACGGACGAGGATACAAGGGGCATGCAGTGGACGGGGCACAGCGGCGGGCAATCGCTTTGATCCGCAGAGACATTCAAGGGGACGGGGTGGACGTCTACCGCATCGCCGAAAAGCACGATTACCGGATTGTCCACACGATCCGGCTCGACACCGGGCCACTCGCGACCGCGCTGATATTGACCGGCGCCGTTATGGAGTTCGCCGCGGCCGCGATAGTCGTTCCGTCGTTCGAGCATGCAGACGCGGCCCGGCACGCGATCACCGAGTGCGCCGCCCTCGCCACCCCGATGCAGGTCTACCCGCGCGGTTACCGCTGGCCGGTCGTGCAGCCGTGAGCGGCCACGGCGTCGCTCTGGTCCTGCTCTCTGGCGGACTGGCCTGGTTTACCGTCGCCCTGTTGCGGTCAAAATGACCGCAACAGCCGTGAACGTCCACCCGGCGGATGCTCACCTGTCCGGTGCTGGTGACCGTACAGGTTCGAATACCGTCGGCCGGGCGTTGGAAATTCGGTGGGGTGTGCCCGGCACGGGTCGGAGAGCCGGTGCTCTTGACCGCAACTGCCCCGGCCGAATATTTTGCTGGTGGCGACAATATGGTCCCGCCCGGTTGCCACCTCGCTGCGTGTCACAACTTGTCACAATCGCGTTCATCCAGAGGCGTTCAATACGGTTCAGTAACGGACACGTCTACAGTTCAGGGACCTACCCGTACGGACTTGTACCCATCAGAACGGTTGTCTGTCATCCTCCAGGATGAGTGCCGACGCCGACCATCGGGCGACGCGGGCCCGCCGTGGATAGGGCATGCTGGTCGTCATGATCGAAGTCCGGGGCTTGACCAAGCACTACGGGCAGACCGTCGCGGTCCAGGACCTGACCTTCACTGTGAAACCCGGTCAGGTCACCGGCTTTCTCGGACCGAACGGCGCCGGTAAGTCCACCACAATGCGCATGATCCTCGGCCTGGATCGGCCGACGGCGGGCAGCGCGCTCGTCAACGGCAGACCGTACGGGCAGCTGAAGCATCCATTACGTGAGGTCGGCGCCCTGCTGGATGCGAAATGGGTGCATCCGAACCGGTCGGCGCGGGCCCATCTGGAATGGATGGCAGCCTCCAACGGGCTGCCGAAATCCCGGGTCGAGGAGGTGTTGCGACTGGTGGGGCTCTCCGAGGTCGCCGGTAAATCCGCCGGTGGGTTCTCGCTCGGCATGTCGCAGCGACTCGGCCTGGCGGGTGCACTGCTGGGTGATCCGAAGGTCCTGCTGTTCGACGAACCGGTCAACGGCCTGGACCCGGAGGGCATTCTCTGGATCCGGCGCTTCATGCAGCGGCTGGCCGCCGAGGGCCGTACCGTCCTGGTCTCCAGCCATCTGCTGTCGGAGATGTCGCAGACGGCCGACCACCTGGTGGTCATCGGCCGCGGCCGGCTCATCTCCGATTCCACGACCTCGGAGTTCATCGAACGCGCCTCGGAATCCTCGGTCCGGGTCCGCAGCCCACAGCTCGACGAACTGCGCAGCCTGCTCACCTCCAACGGGATGACTGTGAAACAGAACGAGGGCGGCGCCGACGGTGCGGCTCTGGTGGTGAACGGAGTCACCAGCGACGCGGTCGGCGCGCTGGCCGGTGAACACAACATCACCCTCTTCGAACTCGCCCCGCAGCGGGGTTCGCTGGAGGAGGCGTTCATGCGGATGACCGGCGGAGATGTCCAGTATCACGGTGAGGTCGGCCCGCAGGGCGATGTCGCGGCGGGCCCGCCGGCCGCCGTCCCGGACCGGCCGGTCGAGGCCGAGGTTCTCGGAGGTACCAAATAATGGGCGTGATCGCCGCGGAACGCATCAAACTCACCTCGACCCGGTCACCCTGGTGGTGTTCGGTGATCGTGGTGGCCCTGGCGGTGGGTTTCGCCGCCCTGTTCGGGCTGATCGGCCGGATCGCCGCCGACGACCCGCAGGCCTCCGGTGCTCCGGCCCTGACCGTGGATACCGCCTTTCTCGGGATCAGCGGATTCGGGGTCATGGTGCTGGCCATCATGGCCACCCTGACCGTGACCAGCGAATACCGGTTCGGCATCATTCGCACCACCTTCCAGGCGGTACCCAATCGCCTGCTGGTGATCGGCACCAAGGCCGGTCTGGTCGGGTTGTACGCGGCGGCGCTGACCACCGTGCTGGCCTTCGCCGCGTACGCGGTGGCCAAAGCGGTGGCCGGTGACGCCGGATCGACGCTGGCACTGGAGGGCAACTGGCGGGCGCTGTACGCGATACCGATCCTCGCCTTCCTCAATGTGGTGCTCGCCATCGCCATCGGAGTGCTGGTCCGCCAATCGGCCGCGGCCATCTCGTTGATCGTGCTCTGGCAGCTGATCGTGGAACCGCTGGTCGGGGCGCTGGGTAAGGTGGGACGTGAGATCAGTGCGTTCCTGCCGTTCCAGAACGCGAGCCGTTTCGCGCTGATGGACGAGTCGATGGCGTCGGGTAACTGGCACTGGGGTGCATGGGGCAGCCTCGTCTACTTCATCGCCTTCGTCGCACTCGTCAGTGGCGCCGCACTGCTGGTCGTGAACCGGCGCGACGCCTGACCACGAACCACCCGAGCCGCTTCCCTCGCCGCTCGGGTAGTGGGTAGCGCGACCTTGTCGGGAGGATCGCGCGCCCCGCACACCGGCGACCACTGCCCGGTCGTCGGAGTGCACTTATCCCCGGCCCGGCGCGGTGACGCGCCGGGCCGGTGGTCGTGATCACACAGTGTGGTTGTTCACCCTGGTGAGCGGCCCGGTCGGAGAGAGTTCTCCGAACTTGCCAAATATCTGTAACCATGCGTTCACCAGTGGCCTCCCGGTCGTCGCTACGATCGGGTTCAGGCACCACACGTTTTCCATCGGCGGACCCAACGGCGTGCCGCACTCCTCCGATAGAGAGGCGACAGGTGACGATTATCAGCGTTCCCCCCACGTCGGATTCCCTGAGCTACGCTCGGGACGTGAACGAAAAGCCCTCCGGCCGTGCCGTACCGGAGCCGGAGGTCGACAGCGCCGCCGCGCCGGGCGCCGATCACGCGGACGAGATCGGGATCGGGCTGACCCCCGTACCCGGCAACGGCGAGACCGTCGGCTCCGGCCGCCCCCGCGTCCACCCGCTGTCCGCCCTGATGAGCGTGGCGAACCAGCGTCCGGACGTGATCGAAGTGCTGCGCCGGGCCCGCCATCAGCTTCCGGGCGATCCCGCTTTCGGCGATCCGCTCTCGGTCACCGGTCCCGGTGGCGCCCGCGCCGTCGCGCGCGCCGCCGACCGGCTGGTCGGCGACAACCCCAGTGCCGCCCGGGAGATCGGTTTCGGCGCGCTCCAGGTCTGGCAGGCGATGCTCGAACGCCTGGGACGCGGTCAGGGCACCGAGGAGATGACGGTGATGTTCACCGATCTGGTCTCCTTCTCCTCCTGGTCGCTGACCGCGGGCGACGAGGCCACTCTCGACCTGCTGCGCAAGGTGGCCAAGGCCATCGAGCCGCCCATCGCCGAACGCGGCGGTCAGGTGGTGAAGCGGATGGGTGACGGCGTGATGGCGGTCTTCCCGTCCGCCGACCGGGCCGTACAGGCCGCGATTGCGGCGAAACGCAATCTCGCCGATCTCACCGTCGGCACCTACCGGCCCCGGATGCGGATCGGCCTGCACACCGGATCACCGCGCGAGATCGGCGGCGATTGGCTGGGTGTGGATGTCACCATCGCCGCCCGGGTGATGGAGGCGGGTGGCAACGGCAAGATGATGATCTCCGAGACCACGCTGGACGCGCTGGATCCGGAGACCCTGGCCGAACTCGGGCACACCGCCCGCCCCTACCGCCGTAGTTTCTTCGCGGCGCCGCTGAGCGGGGTGCCGGAGGATCTCCGGATCTACCGGGTCAGTTCGACGGCCTGACCGACCCCGCGAGTCCAGTGGACCGGCCTACCGACGGCGCAGTTCGGTGCGGACGGTACCGAGACAGAGCGGAATCCCTGTTCCTACCTCGTTACGCGGGTACGAACAGGGATCGGTCGCGGTCGGGGATCCAGCAGTCGGCCGCGACGTCGCGGTTGTAGTTGTCCCGGAAATATCGGACCAGATCGGCCATACCGGGATGCGGGTCGGTGCTGTCCCACAGCAGGGCGTGCGGGTAGGCGGGTGTCGGATCGACCACGGGCACCCGGCGGATATGCGGATGCCACGGCGATTCGAAACCCTCGGCGCTGAAAGTGGCGAGGCTGTCCGAGGCGGCGATGTGCTCGATCACCATGGCGATCGGGGCCGGTCCGCGGTCGGTGGGGATATCGGGGAACATCTCCGATCGACGGCTGCTGTCGATCACGACTCCGCTGTACCGGCTCAGTTCGCGGTAGTAGTCGGTCCATTCCGATTCCACCGAGGTCCCGGGCACCCACACCGTGACCCCGGCCAGTTCGGCGAGCGTCACCGCCGCCCGGCCCGCCAGCGGGTGATCCTTGCCGACCAGCAGATGCAGAAGATCCAGGTGGAACGGGATCGCCGTGATCCGCGCGGGGAGGGCGCGCGGGCCACCGTGGGGGCGGGCGAAGGCCGCGTCCACCCGCCCGGCGACCAGGGCGTCCCGGGAGGTGACGAACGCGTTGGTCAGCACGATCTCGGTATCGCGCTCGGGGTGACGGCCGAGGTAGTACCGCATGGCTCGCATCTCGGTCGCGCGTTCCCCCAGGACCGCGACCCGCAGCGGCCGCGGCCGCCGGATCACGGTGGCCACCGCCTCGTCGGCGACGGCGAGCAGTGACCGCGCGTGCGGCAGGAACCGGCCGGCGGCCGCGGTGGGCGCGGCGCCGGTGGGTACGCGGTCGAACAGGGCGAGGCCGAACTGCCGCTCCAGTCGCGCGATCCGTTTGGACACCGCCTGCTGACTTATCCCGAGCAGCGCCGCGGCCGCGCTGAACTGACCTTCGTCCGCGACGGCGACGAAGGCCCGCACCGTGGCCAGATCCAGTTCGCCCACCCCACCTCCTGATACATCCAACGGTTGTCTCCACTCTCGTGTCGATTGTTCGACTAGTCACCTATGACCTGGTCATATGTAGCCGAAATGACCTTATCGGCCCGGCCGGCCCGACAACCGGACGGCCTCGGGACCGGTTCGACGGCACGGGGTTATCGATGACGGACACATCTTTCGTGCATCTGCACAACCACACCGAGTACTCGATGCTCGACGGGATGGCGAAGGTGGGCCCGCTGTTCGCCGAAGCCGAACGGCTGGGGATGCCGGCCGTCGGCATGACCGATCACGGCAATATGTTCGGCGCGGCCGAATTCTTCCGGGAGTCGCAGCGCTCCCCGGTGAAACCGGTCATCGGTATCGAGGCCTATATCGCGCCGGAGTCGCGGTTCTCCGGTAAGCGGGTGTTCTGGGGCGACCCCGGGCAGAAATCCGACGATGTCTCGGGTTCCGGCGCGTACCTGCACATGACATTGTTCGCCGCGAACGCGGTGGGACTGCGCAATCTCTTCCGGCTGTCGTCGCGTGCCTCCTTCGAGGGGCAACTGGGGAAATGGCCGCGAATGGACGCCGAACTCGTCGCCGAGCACGCCGAGGGGGTGCTGGCCACCACGGGATGTCCGTCCGGTGAGGTCCAGACCCGGTTGCGCCTCGGGCAATTCGACGCGGCCTACGAGGCGGCCGGACGCTGGCGCGATATCTTCGGCCCCGGGAATTTCTTCCTCGAGGTGATGGACCACGGCCTCGCCATCGAGCGCCGGGTCCGCGAAGATCTGCTCGCGGTCGGCGCGAAAACCGGGCTGACACCGCTGGCCACCAACGACTGCCACTATGTCCTGCGGCAGCAGGCGGCCGCACATGAGGCGATGCTCTGTGTGCAGACCGGTAAGACACTGTCGGATCCGACCCGTTTCCGATTCGACGGCGACGGTTTCCATCTCCGGTCCCCGGCGGAGATGCGGGCCCTGTGGGACGACGAGGTGCCCGGCGCCTGCGACGCCACCCTCGCGGTGGCCGAACGGATAGAACCGTACGACGAGATCTGGGAGTTCCGCGACCGGATGCCGGTGTTCCCCGTTCCGGCCGGGCATACCGAGGACAGCTGGTTGCGCCGGGAGGTGGATGCCGGGCTGCGCCGACGGTTCCCCGGTGGCGTTCTCGGGAACTATCGCGACCGCGCGGGTTTCGAGCTGGACATCATCCGCGACAAGGGTTTTCCCGCCTATTTCCTGGTGGTCGGTGATCTGATCGCGTATGCGCGCGAAGTGGGGATCCGGGTCGGGCCCGGGCGCGGTTCGGCGGCCGGTTCGCTGGTCGCCTACGCGCTCGCGATCACCAATATCGATCCCATCGAGCACGGGCTGCTGTTCGAACGTTTCCTCACTCCCGAACGCCCGTCCGCTCCCGATATAGATATCGATTTCGACGACCGGCGCCGGGGCGAGATGATCCGGTACGCCACCGAACGCTGGGGCGCGGACAAGGTCGCGCAGGTGATCACGTTCGGCACCATCAAGACCAAGGCGGCGATCAAGGACGCCGCCCGCGTGCAGTTCGGGCAGCCCGGCTTCGCGCTCGCCGACCGGATCACCAAGGCACTACCGCCCGCCGTGGCCGCCAAGGATATTCCGGTATCGGGGATCACCGATCCCGCCCACGAACGCTACGGCGAGGCCGCGGAGGTGCGGGCGCTCATCGAATCCGATCCGGATATGCGCCGGATCCACGACACCGCGGTAGGGCTCGAGGGAATGGTCCGGGGCGCCGGAGTGCACGCCTGCGCGGTGATCCTGTCCAGCGAACCGTTGCTCGACACTGTGCCGCTGTGGAAGCGGCCGCAGGACGGCGCGATCATCACCGGCTGGGACTATCCGTCGTGCGAGGCCGTCGGGCTGCTCAAAATGGATTTCCTCGGGTTGCGCACACTCACCGTCGTCGGTGACTGCCTGGACAATATCCGGGCCAACCGCGGTGTCGAGATCGACCTGGACACGCTCGCCCTCGGCGACGAGACCACCTACGCCATGCTGGCCCGCGGCGACAACCTCGGGGTGTTCCAGATGGATTCGGCCGGGATGCGGGAACTACTGCTGCGCATGGCACCCACCGAGTTCAACGATCTGGTGGCCTCGAACGCGCTGTACCGTCCCGGGCCGATGGGCGTGGGCGCGCACTGGTCCTACGCCGATCGTAAGAACGGGCGCGAGGCGGTGACACCGATCCACCCCGAACTCGACGAACCGCTGCGCGAGATCCTCGCCGAAACCTACGCGCTGATCGTCTACCAGGAGCAGATCATGCAGATAGCGCAGCAGGTCGCCGGTTACTCGCTGGGCCAGGCCGATCTGCTGCGCCGCGCGATGGGCAAGAAGAAACCGGAAGTGCTGGCCATGGAGTTCGAGAACTTCCGCGACGGTATGCGCGGCAACGGTTACCGCGACGAAGCGGTGACCGCGCTCTGGGAGGCGGTGCTGCCCTTCGCGGGATACGCGTACAACAAATCCCACGCCGCCGGTTACAGCCTGGTGATGTACTGGACCGCCTTCCTGAAGGCCAACTATCCGGCGGAGTTCATGGCGGCGCTGCTCACCTCGGTCGGCGACGACAAGGACAAATCGGCGATCTATCTCGCCGACTGCCGTAAACGCGGGATCCGGGTCCTGCCACCGGATGTGAACCAGTCGGCGGCCACATTCACCAGTGTCGGCCCCGATATCCGCTTCGGCCTGGGCGCCGTCCGCAATGTCGGGGACCCGGTGGTACGGGCGGTGATCCGGGCGCGCGAGTCGGCCGGGGAGTTCACCGGTTTCTCGGACTATCTGACCAAGAGCGACGCGGTGGCGTGCACCCGGAAGGTGGTCGAATCATTGATCAAGGCCGGGGCTTTCGAATAACTCGGGCAACCCCGGAAAGGTCTGTTATCGATCCACGGCGAAGCGATCGACGCGGTGACCGTCACCAAGAAGGCTGCCGCGCGCGGCCAGTTCGACCTGTTCTCCGGCGCCACCGCCGACCCGGATACGAACGGTTCGATATTCGATCTGCCGGTGCCCGACGAGGAATGGGACACCCGCGAGCGCCTGGGATTCGAACGAGAGATGCTCGGACTCTATGTATCCGGCCATCCGCTCGACGGGATCGCGACGGCGCTCGCCGCCGCCGGCGATACCCCGATCGCCGCCCTGCTCGACCATCGGATACCGCACGGCCGCCGGGTGCGGGTGGCCGGAATCGTCGCCGCGGTGGACCGGCGGGTCACCCGCAGAGGCGAGCCGTGGGCGGTGGTGCGCCTGGAAGATCTGGAGGCGGGTACCGAGATCCTCTTCTTTCCGGCCGCCTATGCCACCGCCGCCGGATATCTCACCGAGGACGCTGTCGCGGTGATCACCGCGACGGTCAGCGTTCGCGACGGCCGGCAATCGCTGCTGGGTGATCAGGTGAGCACACCGGACCTCACCACCGCGGCTTCCGGCCGGCCGCTCACCCTCACCCTTCCCGTCGCGGCCTGCAATCCGCATACGGTGCGCGCCCTGCGGGAAACCCTGCAACGCCATCCCGGACCGACCGATCTACGGATAGACCTGATCGGCGCGCGCGGGCCCCGGCTGCTCGCCCTCGACCCGCGCTTCCGGGTCACCACCTCACCCGCGCTGATGGGCGAGTTGAAAGCTCTCTTCGGACCCGCCTGCCTGCGATGACCATTCGCGGCCCGCCCGATGCGGGCCGGAGTGGGCCCGGCGGGCGGGTCAGTCCGTCACGTCGACGGCGAGCAGAATCTCCGCCAGGCCCGCGGGATCGTCTCGCATGAGGTTGTGCCCGCCGTCCAGCGAGTACGTGGTCCATCCGGGATCCCGGCTCAGCCGCGCGTGCACGCCGGTGAACGGCGAAGGGGTTTCCCACCCGGCGGCGTAGACATAGGTCCGGCTCCGGATATGGGAGAGATCGCCCGTGAGACGCAACGGCTGTCGCACCGAGGCCAGCGGATGCGGTGTCGCCCGCGGATCGAAGAACGGGAGCGGACGGACGGCATCGCCGGTTTCCACCACGTCCCGATACCACCGATGCTCCTGCTCCGAGGCGAGATCCCAGCAGGAGTCGCCGTGTTCGGGCACCATGGCGTCGATGTACACCAGTGCGGCGACGTGGTCCGGCGCCCGGTCCGCGGCACCGGTTATCACCATGCCCCCGTAGCTGTGGCCGACGAGTACCGCGTCACGGATGTTCCCGGCCGTCAGCATCGCGGTGACATCCCTGATATGAGTGTCCAGGTCGATACCGGGGTGGCGCAGACGGCTCGGTTCGCCGACTCCGGTGAGCGTCACCGGCAGTACGCGGTGCCCGTGTTCGCGAAGACGGTCGGTGAGGTCTTCGAAACACCAGCCGCCGTGGCACATACCGGGGATCAGGATGTAGGTCGTCATGAGGTTTTTTCTCCGTTCCGAGGGGGCAGGGTCTGTGTCGCCGCGACGATCGAGCCGAAGGCACAGAGCAGTACCGTCCACAGCACCGGTGCGGTAGCGCCGAACCGATCGGCGAGCGCACCTGCGGCCCAGGGCCCCACCGTCTGCCCGGCCGCGAAAACGGCCGTGCAGGCCGCGAGCGTGGGAGTCCAGTCCGCTACCGGAATGTGCTTCTCGACGATGGCGGTGACCACAGCCGGAACCGTCATGAAGGTGGCCCCGTAGATCGCCGAGGCGGCGAGAGCGACGGCGATATCCGACGAGATCAGCGCGAGTGCCGTACCCCCGCTGAGCGTGGCCAGTACAACGGCCAGGACCCGGTTGCCCGGCCGGTGCGCGATCGGCCCGCGCCACAGCGCGGGCCCGATCGTCACCGCGAGTCCCAGAGTGACCCACACGCAAACGACTTGGAAGTCCGGGGCCGACCGGTCCCGGAGGTACGCGGACAGGAAGGTGATGTAGGTGATGTAGCCGCCCGCGAACAACAGGTAGGCCAGCACGGCCGGGCGCAACTCCCGCAGCCGGACCCGCCCGCCCCCGGCGGCGACCGGGGCCGGTGCCTCGGCGGCACGGTGACTCACCGCCGCGGCCAGAGCCGCGAGGACCCCCAGCCCGAGCCATGCGAGCTGCCAGTGACCGCCCAGCAGCGGAACCGCGATACCGCTCACGATGATGCCGAGCCCGGTGCCGGCGAAGTACACGGTGATGGGCGTACCCGACCCGGCCCGCGCCGCGAGATGAGCGGCGATCACTCCCCCGCTGATGAACACCACCGCCCCCGCCGCACCCGCCCCGGCTCGCAGGATCAGCAGGAGCGGGAAGTCACCGCTGCTCCCGGTGGCTGCCAGCGTGACCGCGATGAGGATCATCGCGCCACGGAAGGCCCGGGCGGGGCCGAGACGCCGGACCAGGAGCGGCGTGGCCGCCGCGCCGAGCAGGTATCCGAGACCGTTCGCGGTGGCCGGGATGCCGGCGGCCGCCGAACTCCAGCCGAGATCCGCACGCATGGCCGGGAGCAGCAGACCGTAGGCGAACCGCGCGAAGCCGAGCGCCGAGGCGGTGCCGAAAGCCAGGCACAGTGCCTGCCGCAACACCGGCGTGCTCGTTCCGGCCACCGGCGGATCCGGCGATTTCCGATTACGCAGCCCGGCGAGGTGGGCACGCAGTCCGGTCCGGTGCTGCGGCCGGACGGTCTCCGACATGGGACTCCCTAGATAGAACCGATCAGTTCCATCGCAGGATAGCAGTACATCGAACCACTCGGTACCATCAATTGCATGCCAGTAGCCAAGGGCTCCACCATCGATCCGGCCCGCACCCGCGCCGCGGTCATCGATGCCGCCACCCCGCTGCTCTACGACCGCGGTATCGACGGGGTGGGCGTCGCCGAACTGTGCAGGCGGCTGGGGATATCGAAGGAAACGCTGTACCGGCACTTCGGCACCAAGGAGGGGCTCGTCCACGCCGTGCTCGAAGCACGCAGCGACCGGGTGATCACCTGGCTCACCGGAGCCGCCACGGCGGCAGGCCCCGACCCGGCCGACCGGCTGACCGCCGTCTTCGCCGCGCTGGGCGAGTGGTATCTCGAACCCACCTTCCGCGGCTGCGCCATGATCAACGCCGCGACCCAGCACTACGACCCCGGGATCCGGGCCGTCACAGCCCGGCATCTGGACCGATGCCTCGCGCTGTTCACCGATATCGCCACCCGAGCCGGCTCCGACGCACCGGACGCCCTGGGCCGGCGGCTGCTCCTCGTCATGGAAGGCGCCACGGCGGTGGCAGCCCACCTGGGCCCGGACCAGGTCGGCGAACAAGCATCCGCCGCGATCGCCGTGAATCCGAGGCGCCGGCCCGACTTCACCGACCGCCACATCGATCCGACAGGTGTCCGCGGTTTCCCGCTTGCACCGTCGGCCGGACTGCGACCACCGGGTGCGCCGAGACCGATGCGGAAGACCCGGGGTGGCGCGTAGTGGTACCCGGTACGGCAGAGTAACCGTCGTGGGCAACAGCCTGGACGACGTGTGGCGAACCGTGCGGGAGATGCTCGGTCCGATAGCCAGGGACGCCGGCGACGCAATCGCCGCGCTGCCGACGAGAGCCGCGAATCATGCCACCGAGTTCGCCGCCCGCGCCGAGAAGGCCGACGCGACAGCTCTACCGGATCGCACCGCTACCTTCACCGTCCGGCCGCGCGAAGATGTCCCCACCGCGCGGCCGACCGTCTACGTACCGGGCCGGGACCTGATCCGCGAGGTGGATTACAGCGCGTTACAGCGGACCGGAGGATTCCGGTCCTCGGGGCCGCAGCCGATGTTCGAAGAGATCCAGCGGCTGCAAGGATTCGACGGGCCCGTCACTGTCG
>JABFXT010000605.1 GCA_013361595.1 Nocardia sp.
GGCCCTATTAACCCCGGTTCTTCACTCCGGCGCTCAGTCGCTGCGCTCCTTCGCTCTGTCGCTCCAGAACCGGGGCGGGCCCCGCCTGTGTGGTGGGCGCCGCCTCCGGTGGGTCGGACGGGGTCCTCATGACCTGGATCTTCGGGTGTTGCGCTCGGTCGCTGTGCTCGGTCGCTCCTTCGCTCCGGGCCCGGGGCGGGGCCCCTCTTTGTGATGGGCTCCGACGCCAGCGTCGCATCGGAGTCCTCGTGATTCCGGTTCCTCGGTGCCGCGGGCGGATGCCGCGCTTGTTCGCTTCGTCGTTCCGGAACCGGGGTGTGCCCGCCCGTCGAGGTCGATCATCCGGAGTGGGCGCACATGCCCCGGCCGGGGTGGCTCCGGGCGTGTTCACCACGGTGAGGGTGCTCGGATTCTGCGGTGAGCCCGCTGGCCTAGACTCGACTCCGTGACCGGACGAATACCTGCTCGCGATATCACCGCCATTCGGGAGCGCGTCCGGATCGAGGATGTGGTGGGCGAGTATGTGGCGCTCAAACGGGGTGGCCCGGATTCGATGAAGGGCCTGTGCCCGTTCCACGACGAGAAGTCCCCTTCCTTCCATGTCCGGCCCAACCACGGCCTGTTCCACTGTTTCGGGTGCAGCGAAGGCGGCGACGTGTACGCCTTCCTGCAGAAGATCGAGCACATCGGGTTCGTCGAAGCGGTCGAGCAGATGGCCGACCGGATCGGCTACCGGATCAACTACGAAGGTGGCGGGACCTCGGTCCAGCGTGACCGCGGTACGCGTACCCGGCTCGTGGCCGCCAACGCCGCCGCCCACGAGTTCTATCTCGAACGGTTGCGCGGACCCGACGCCACGGTGGCGCGCAAATACCTCACCGATCGCAATTTCGACGAGGCGGCGTGGACCCGGTTCGGCTGCGGTTACGCCCCGGACGGCTGGGATGTTCTCACCAAACACCTGCTGAACAAGGGGTTCGATTTCAAGGAGCTCGAGGCGGCGGGCCTGTCCCGGCAGGGGCGCCGCGGTCCGATCGACCGTTTCCACCGGCGGCTGCTGTGGCCCATCCGCAACCTCGGCGGGGATGTGATCGGTTTCGGCGCCCGCAAACTCTTCGAAGACGACACGATGCCGGGCAAGTACGTCAATACTCCGGAAACCCTGCTGTACAAGAAGTCTCAGGTCCTGTTCGGGCTCGACCACGCCAAACGCGAGATCGCCAAGGGGCATCAGGCCGTGGTCGTCGAGGGCTACACCGATGTGATGGCCATGCACCTGGCCGGGGTGAAAACCGCCGTCGCCGCCTGCGGTACCGCCTTCGGTGACGACCATCTGGCGATCCTGCGCCGCCTGCTCATGGACGACAACTTCTGGCGAGGCGAGATCATCTTCACCTTCGACGGTGACGCGGCCGGTCAGGCCGCCGCGCTCAAGGCGTTCCTCGGCGACCAGAAAGTGGCCGGGCAGACCTATGTCGTGGTGTCACCCGACGGCCAGGACCCGTGCGAGATGCGCCAGCATTCCGGCGACGCCGCCCTGCGCGATATGGTCGCCCGCCGCGAACCGCTGTTCGATTTCGCGCTGCGGCAGGAGATCGCCAAACGCGAGGACAGCCGCACCCGTGCCCTCACCTACGACAGCCAGGTCGAGGTGATGCGCTGGGCGGTTCCCATCGTCGCCCAGATCAAGGACCACGGCCTGCGCAAACGTTATGCCACCCAGCTGGCCGAATGGACCGGCTGGCAGGATCCGCAGCTGGTATACCGGCGGGTGGACGAGGAGGCTCGCAAACTCCGTGGCGCCGCGGCCGCCCCACCCGCCCGCACGCCCCGCACCGAGCAGTCCGGTGTGGGTCCTACCCAACCGGCGGCCCGTCCCGACCCGCGCGATCCGGTGCTGCGCTCCCAGCGCCAAGCTCTCGCCGCCGGGCTGCAGTATCCGGAGATCGCCGGTCCGGCGTTCGACGCCCTGGAAACCGACGCCTTCACCCACCCCGGCTATATCGCGGTGCGCAGTCTCATGGCCGAGGCCGGAGGTGTATCGGCGGGGCTGTCCGGCGCCGACTGGGTGGGCACGATCAGTGATCTCACCGACGATCTCACGCTGCGTGCCCTGGTCTCCGAGCTGGCCAGTGAACCCCTGCCGGTGAAAACCACCGGAGATATCCCCCGGTTCATCACCGGTGTCCTGGCCAATGCCCAAGCGGCCCTGGTCGGCCGGCAGATCGCCGAACTCAAATCACGACTGCACCGGGTCTCCTCGGTCGACGAACCGGAGACCTATATGGCACTGTTCGCCGATCTCGTGGCTTTGGAGCAGTATCGCAAGAGTTTGCTCGAACAGGCCATGGGCAATAGCGAATTCGGCGCTGCCTGACCAGTGGAACCGCGGCGCGTACGGTCGCATTCGTTCCGGTCGTGGACGGACGGCCCGCGGCTCTAGCGCCGCCGCAACTGATCGTGCGGCACCATGACAGTGGTGCGTTCGTCGAGCGGCTCCATCGGCTCCAGCTTCGGCTGGGTGCTCAGCTTGTCCGAGAGACGCTGCCGGCTCACCTGCACCAGCTTGCGGGTCACCGGGCTCCCCGCGACCGCGCGCGCACTCGCACTGATCTGCTCGTAGCGCGCCCGCCCGGCTTTACTGCCCAGTACATAACCGGCAGCGATACCGATGATCAACCGCAGCATGTGGGTGGAGCTCCTCCCAGTAGTCCGTGCTGACTCATCCTGCCCGACCGCACCGACACCTGTCGATCCGACTCCCACCTGCCGCTCGCGTCCCGATTTCTTCTCCCGTACCGGCTCGACCCCGCGATTTGGGCGCGCACCCACCCATACGCTAGAGTTTCCTCTCGGCCAGCCCGGTACGGGCGGGGCCGCCGAGCAATCCCCTATAGCTCAATTGGCAGAGCAGCCGACTGTTAATCGGCAGGTTACTGGTTCGAGTCCAGTTGGGGGAGCAGAAACCCCACAGGTCAGGTCGATTTAGTCGGCCTGACCTGCTTCTTTCTTCGGCATATAGCCAAGAGTAAGCCAAAATTTCCGGCCGAACTTCCAATCAGCTGAACGCCTTGGGGGTCGTTCGTCGCAAATTCAGTTCCTCGGCAGGACGCGCAAAGTATGCGCAGCAGGGAAACGGCTGGCGATCGCGGGTTCCGCAGCCCGGGACCGCTCGGTAACGCCGGTCCTGGCGTCGGCGCCGCGACCACCGATGCCCAGATTCGGCAGGTGCGGTTCGATCGGTTTCTCTCATGCGGTGGGGGTGTTCAGCGGGGGACGGGTTCTGCTCGGATCGAGGCGCGTCCGAGTTGTCAGAATGCCCTCTCAGACCTTCTCCACCCGCACAGGCCGGCCCGCCAGAAGTCGGTTCAGGTCGTCGGTGTCGGAGGTGAATACGGTGGTTTCGGACTCTCTGGCGGACTCTCGCTCGGCGACAGCCGCGAGGACGGCGTCGATGGCGTATTTGTGCCCGTGTAGTCCGGCGTTCCGCAACATGTCCCGCGCAGATGCGATTACGTGGTCATCGGTGTGTACCACGCGGATCCGTGACAACGTCCAACTCCGCAGGGCCTGCTCGGATTTGTCTCGCGGGTTCCACGCTTCCAGCGTGGTCAGGGCTGACGTGACGATCGGGATATCGAGTTGCGGTGCGGTTTTGATGAGCGCGGTGATCTCCCGGTCACCCTGGACTGCCTTGGCCAATGCCTCGGAGTCGAATACGAAGACACGTTGCCGTGGTTGATGCGCTGCCGCTCGTCGTGTCCGGTTCACGCGGCACTGCCGGGACGTGCGCCATGTTCGTCATGCCATTCGTCGAGGGCGGCGATCCGATCGAGCGCAAGGGCACGCTGAGCGAGTACGTCTACCTGGAGCACGGTGCCCACTGG
>JABFXT010000129.1 GCA_013361595.1 Nocardia sp.
AACCGGACAAGATGCGGCCCGCGGAGCCCGGAGCGAAGGCGAAGGGACCGCATCATCGGTGCTCCTCCAATAGCTCGCGGAGTTCGGCGGGGGCCTGCGCCCGTTCGGCGGTACGGCGGGACAGCGCCCGGTAGGCGGCGGCGATTTCGGGGTCGGCCGCCGTGAGGGCGTCGAGATGGGCCGCCACGGCCGCGGTGTCCCCGCGTGCCACGGGGCCGGTCAGCGCCGACTGGCCGCGGCGGAGCGCGTTGTCCAGTGCGGCGGAGGCCAATGGTGCGAGCAGCCGTTCGGGCAGGCCGTTGGGTTGTCCGTCGATGATCTGCTGGCCCAGCAGGCCAGGGCCCGCCAGCGCCTGCCGCAGCGCATCCACCGCGTCCAGGACGAGCGTCACGAGGTGGTTGCTGCCGTGCGCGAGCGCCGCGTGATAGAGGGTGCGGTGTTCTTCGGCGACCCGGACCGGTTCGCCGCCCATCTCGATCACCAGTGACTGGGCGATGGCGTAGCCGATCTCATCGGCGGCGGTGATTCCGAAGCAGGCGTTGGCCAGGCGGGATACATCTTCGTCGTGACCGGTGAAGGTCATCGCGGGGTGCACGGCGAGCGGTAGCGCACCGGCCTCCTGGAGTGGGGCCAGCACTCCGATGCCGTTCGCGCCGGAGGTGTGGGCGACGATCGTGCCCGCACGCACCGTTCCCGAACTCGCCAGCCCGCGTACCAGGCCGGCCAGTTCCGCGTCGGGGACGGCCAGGATCAGCAGTTCGCTGCTGGCGGCGACCTCCTCGACCGGGAGGATCCGCGATTCGGGCAGCCGGGCCTGCGCCCGGCGCACCGAGGCGTCGGAGATGGCGGCGACACCGAACACGATGTGTCCGGCGCGCTCTAGTGCGGCGCCGAGGGCCGATCCCACGCGTCCCGCCGAGACGATGCCTACCGTCAGTCGTGCGGGCGCTGGATCACCACTCGCGGCCGGGTTGCCAGGAGTCACGCGTGGCGAGGTCAACAGTGTCCTCTCGAAGTCGTTCCAGTCCCGCATCGCGGGTACCGGACGTTACGAGTCGAGGATAGGACCAGCTCCGGCCGATGCGCCATGGGCGCCCCGGGTGATATACACCGCACTTCAGGAGCTGCGCTGTTCCTCTTCTTGCCGCAGGTTCGCCATGATCTCGGCGACCGACAGGCGCCGGTTCCCGGCGGAATCGGGCTGGGTGCGGCGGCGCCGCGAATTCGCCGGCCGGGGGAAGAGCGCGACTGTCGCGCGTGCCGCGGGTCCACGAGACTTTCCTTTGCCCGGTTCGTCGACGGCGGGCCGGTCTTCCGGCTCGGTAGTTCCGGACGGCGGCGAGTAGAGATCCGGCGCGCCGCTGTCGGGCGCCGGCGCTCCGGCGTCGGGCGACGGCAGCAAGGTGTCCGGGGTCGGCGGGCCGTACACGGGTTCGTCCCGCGGGGGCGGGCCGTAGCGATCCGCGTCGTCGGCGTCGTCGTATACCTCGGTGAAGGCGTCCGCCCAGCTCGGCCCGGAGATATCGGGGGCGGGCGGCCCGTACGGCGGGTCGTCCAGGCGAACGATCGCCGTCTCCGCGGTGACCGGGGCATCGTCGGGGCTCGCGAACCGTGGGCGGTCCGGATGGTCGGTCTCGTATACCGGGGTCACCGGACTGCGCTCGCCGGTGGCGGTATCGCCGGCCGTGGCGTCACCGGCTTCCGCTTCGGCGTCGGCCCACCCGTCCGCGGCATGCGACCAGCTGGCCGCGGCATTGGCCCAGGCATCCACCGCTCGCCGTTCGCCGTCGTCGTCCGGTCCCTGCCAGCCGGGCGCAAGCCCGGTCGCTTTGTCCTCGGCGCTGGGTAGCTCCTGAACCCGGAAAGCCGACGCGCGCAGGGCGGGCCGCTCTTCCGGCAGTTCACCGTCGAACAGTCGCTCGAGCTGCCGTCGCAGCACCGCCAATTCGGCACGCAACGCGGCCATTTCCGTGGCGTCGGCGCCGAGCTCCGAACGCACCCGGGATTCGACGCCGATTTCGTGCTCGCGCCGGGCACTGATCTCACGTTCGAGTTCCAATGCGTAGATCTGCCGCAGATCGCGCATCTTCGCCTGGTAGCGGCCGGCCGCCCACGCACCGAGCACCGCCGCCCACAACGCGACCACCAAACCCACCCGGATGAACGCCAGGCTGTCGCTGAATACGAGAAATACGCTGGCCACCAGACCCAGTAGGACGAGTGCACCGAGGAAGAGCTTGCCCACATCTTCCCGGCCGCGCGAGGAAGTACTACTGCGGGACGGTGAAACCATGACCGCAAGGGTAGCCGCGATATTCGCCACCGCCCAGGTCGGAAAGGGCGGTATCGATCACGGCCCCGAGCCTACGAGGGAGCCGGGTCGTCACTCGGGTCGTCGGGAGCGCGACAACAGTATTCGAGCCACAGCGCCGCCACCACGAGCGCGATCCCGGCACCACAGCCGATGAGGGCGCCCGGGTAGTCGGCGTCGGCCGCGCGCAGTTCACCGCGCTGCGGGAAAATCCAGAGCAGGAACCCGAGCCACACCCCGGCGACGAGGGATCCCACCTGGGCGGATGCCTTCGCCAGCGCGAGCGCCCGCGCCACGGTGATCGGATGCAGCTGACGCAGATCGGCGCCGATCTGGCGGCTGCTCACCCGAGTCCGGATATAGAAGCCCAGGGCGGCCTCCAGAAGCGCCACCGGATACAGGGAAGCACCGGCGATGGTCGAGATCGGCGGAAAACTCGCATAGACCAGCCGGGAGGTCACCCACGCGATCACCGCCGCGATCAGCACGTTCGCCAGCAGTTCCCGGAGCCGGGTGGGTTTGAGCTTCATCCCCCCGCCGTCGTCGCCACCCTGGCCACCATCCCCGACACCGTTCCCACCACTCCCGGCCATCACGAGGACTCCCTCGACGCGGAGACGAGGGTGAGGTCCGTACGCACAACACCCGCGCGCTCGGCCGGATCCAGCTCCGCCAGCAGTTCGCGGACCCCACGTTCAGCCCCCTCGACCGACAGGACCGCATCGGGTTCCACATCGAGCCAGGGGATCAGGACGAACGCGCGGTTGCGCGCCTGCGGATGCGGCAGGGTGAGCTCGGGATCGTTGCTGCGCAGTGCGTTGAAGCCGCCACCGGCCGGCTGCGCACAGGTCACGATATCGACATCGAGGGTGCGGGCACCCCAGCGCACGTTCCGCTCGCGCCCGGCCGCCTGTTCCAGTTGTTGCCCGTGCCGGAGCCAGTCACGGCAGTCGTAGCCGGGGTCCTCGGCGACCAGCACGGCATTGAGGAAGTCCTCCTGCTCCACCCCGCCCCAGGGCGCGGTGCGGTACACCGGCGATACGGCACGCACCCGGGCGCCGAGTCCGGTCACGACACCGCGCAGCAGTTCGAGCCGATCCCCCATATTCGAACCGATCGAAAGCACCGCGCGCGTCATGGGGACCCCTGTCCCCGGCCACCGGCGGTCACCACCCGGACATCGGCGAAGCTGTGCGGAATGGGTGCGGCCGGTTTGTGCAGGACCACCTCGACGTCGACGACACCGGGCACTTCGCGGACCCGGTCGGCGATCTCGGTGGCCACCGTTTCGATCAGATCCCGGGCGGGCCCGCCCACGATCTGCACGACCAGTTCCGCGAGCGCCCCGTAATCCACGGTATGGGCCAGATCATCGGTCGCCGCCGCGCGGGCGAAATCCGACCAGACGGTCAGGTCCACCACGAATTCCTGTCCGTCGCGGCGTTCGTGCTCGAAAACCCCGTGCCGGCCGAAAACTCGCAGCCCGCGCAGTTCGATCCGGTCCGGGCCGGGCGCCGGGGCATTCACCGCGGCGTCCCCGGCCGCTGGGCGTGGCGCCAGGCGTCGGTCACGGC
>JABFXT010000845.1 GCA_013361595.1 Nocardia sp.
GTCGTCGCGATAGACGATGGGCAGATCGAAGGGCACCGGCTTCTCGTCGGGCAGATCGCGATGGAACCAGACCGCGCCGCCGGGAACGTAGGGAGCGTCCGGTGCAAGCGGTCCGTGGAGGTCGACGATTTCACCCGCGCGCAGCATTTCGTCGATCCGCGCGGGTTCGACCCGGGGCAACCGGTGGACCAAGTGGTCGCGGACGGTCGCCCAGTCGCCTTCCTCGGGTAGCCGCAACCGGGCCGGGTCCAGCCCGAACCGTTTCGGCAGCGGAGGCTGCTGCCTTCTCCTCATCGGTCGGAGCATAGTCCGGGCGGCGTGGACGTCGGCCTGCCCGCCCGCGCCGGGTGACGACGGTTACTTCCAGTAGCCCTGGGCCTTGATCCGGGTTTTCGGCAGTGCGTGGGTGGTCCGCAGGCTTTTCACGATGGATCGGGTGGTGGCGGTATCGCAGGCGACCCAGGCGAAGGCGTCCGGTGCGACGGTCAGTTCTTCGGCCTGTTCGCGCATACCGCGGCCGTCGTCGATTCGCTGGATCCAGGTGACCTCGTGGTGCGGTTTGTTGCGAACGGGCAGTCCGGTATCGGATTCGTACTGCCATTCCAGCCAGACCCGGGCCGGGACGTCGCCGATGGCTTCGAGCAGGGTGTTGATCGCGGGCAACGAGGCGGAATCGCCGAAGACCAGGTACTCGCCGGGGGCGGTCGCGGGCAGTTCGAATTTGGAGCCGAGGACGGAGGTTTCGATCACATCGCCGACCTGGGCGCGTTCGGCCCATTGGCTGGCCGGCCCGTTGTGCACGGCGAATTCGATATGGAAGTGGTCGTTGTCGGGGTCCTGATCGATCAGGGTGTAACCGCGGTGGTGCAGTTTGTCGGTTTCGGCGTCGGGGATCCACAGCCGGATGAACTGGGTGGGATGCACCGGATGGTCGGCCAGCAGACCGTCGGCGGCGAAACCGATGCGGACGTACTTGTCGGTGATCCGCTCGGTGGAGGTGACCGTCAGCCGGTAGTCGTCGGCCCGCCACACTTTCATGATTACGCCATTACTGCCTCTACCCATAAAGGTTAGCTTAACCTAACTGCGCGCTCGGATCAGGGTTTCCTCGCGCGGGTTCCGCGGGGCCGGGGCCGTGAATCAGGAAAGTTAGCCTTACCTATCTTTTTGTCCGCGGCTGTGTGAAGATGATCCGCATTCGGCACAACGGTGGGAGGGCGAGGACATGACGGTGGAGGCTGCGCCGCTGTCGGCGGCGGAAACGGGCAACCGGGCCCCGCGCGCACAGCAGAAGGCGCAGAAGCGACGAGAAACACTGGCGCGCAAAGAGATACTGGCACCGGTGAACGGGGCGCTCACGGTGGCGAGCATCGTCGTCGCGGTGGCGTCGATCGCCGGTGTCGTGCCGTTCGTGTTGATCGTCGAGGCCTGCCGGGAGCTACTGGCCGACCGGATCGCCACCGACCGGGTGTGGACGCTGGTGTGGGCCGCGGTGATCGTGCTGGTCGTGCGAGGTCTGCTCCAAGCGGTCGCGCTCACCTGGTCGCACCGGGTGGACGGCGGATTCCAGCTGGCCGTCCGGCGTTCACTGGCCGATAAACTCACCCGGGTTCCGCTGGGCTGGTTCTCCGAACGCACCTCCGGTGATATCAAGAAGTATCTCCAGGACGATGTCGAGGCACTGCACTACCTGGTGGCCCACGCCCGGCTGGACTTCGTCGGCGGCGTCGTGGTCCCGGTGGTCACCCTGGCCTATCTGTTCACAGTGGATTGGCGGCTCACCCTGGCGCTGCTGATCCCGTTGCTGGCGTACGGGATATCGCTGAGCCGGATGATGGATCAGACCAGTCGGGACCGGCTCGCGGTGTACAGCCGCTGGGAGCGGCGGGTGCAGACCGCGGCCATCGAATTCGTGGACGGGATCCAGGTGGTGCGTGCCTTCGGCCAAGCCGGTAAGGCGCATCACGAGTTCCAGGCCGCGGTCGACGGACAGACGGCCGCGTTCACCCGCTGGAAGACCCCGATGATCCGGTTGCAGGCGGTCGCCGATATCACCGTCGCGCCGGTCTTCGTCATGGCGGTGATCGTGTTCGCCGGGTTGGCGGCAGTCGGTCTCGACTGGACGCAGCCGCTCGACCTCCTGCCCTTCCTGCTGGTCGGGCTCGGGCTGGGCAGTTCGCTGCTGGGGCTCGGCTATGGCGGACAGGCGCTACGGGAGGCCGGGGCGGCCGCGGTACGGCTGTACGACCAGCAGCAGACTCCAGTCCTGCGTGCCGGATCGCCGGATCGGGCAACGCCCGCCGCCGCGGCGACCGAATCGGGTGTGGTCCGGTTCGAGGGGGTGTCGTTCGGATACCGCGACGACCACCAGGTGCTCCGGGATATCGACTTGGAGTTGCGTCCCGGTACGCTCACCGCTCTGGTCGGTCCGAGCGGCTCGGGTAAATCCACCTTGGCCAAACTGCTGCCCCGCTTCTACGACGTCGGCGCGGGCCGGATCACCATCGGGGGCCGGGATATCCGTGATTTTCCCGCCGAAGAGCTATATCGCACCGTCGGATTCGTCTTTCAGGATGTCCGGCTGATCCGCGGTTCGGTGCGGGACAATCTGCTGCTGGCCCGGCCCGACGCGGATTCCTCGACGCTGGAGGCGGCGGCTCGCGCCGCGCAGATCCACGATCGGATCGTGGCGCTGCCCCGCGGCTACGACTCCGAGATCGGCGGGGACGCCGGCCTGTCCGGTGGTGAGGCGCAACGCCTTTCGATCGCCCGGGCGCTACTGGCCGATACACCGGTACTGGTACTCGACGAGGCGACCGCCTTCGCCGATCCGGAGTCGGAGGCCGCGGTCCAGGACGCGCTGGCCCGGTTGGTGGCGGGGCGCACCGTGCTGGTGATCGCGCATCGGCTGCACACCATCACCGGCGTCGATCGGATCGTGGTGCTGGAGAACGGGACGCTGGTCGAACAGGGCGATCACGCCCGCTTGAGCGCCGCGGGCGGAACATACCAGCGGCTGTGGGAGATCAACGAGGCCGCGCTCGGCGCGGTCGCGACGGTGGAGAGCGGGAACAACCGATGATCAAGAAATTGCTCGCACTGGTGCCCGGCGAATTCGCTCCGCTCACTCCCAGACTGTTCGCCGTGATCGTCGGCCAGGCGCTGTGCCAGGCACTCGCGTATCTGCTACTCGTCCCGGTGCTGGAGGCACTGTTCGGCGACGATATGCCGCGGGCCTGGTTCTGGGCGGTGCTGATGCTGGTCGCGGTCGGCGCGGTCGCCGTATTCGGCTACCTGCAGACGATCTTCGGGCTGCGTATCGCCGTGGGTATGCAGCGCGGCCTGCAGACCCGGATAGGTGATCATCTCAACGCGCTGCCGCTGGGCTGGTTCGAAACCCACAGTGCCGGGCCGCTGTCGCGGCTGACGGTGGAGAACGTACGCGAGATCCAGCAGGCACTCGCCTATCTGCTGGCGAAGGTGCTGAACAGCATTGTGGTGCCGATCGCCGTGGCGGTGGGGATGCTGTTCGTGGACTGGCGGATCTCGCTGGCCATGCTGCTGGCCGCGCCGGTCCTGTTCCTCGTGAACAACCTGGCCGCGCGGTCCTACGCCGCTTCGGACGCGCGGGCTCATGCCGCGGCGGCCGAGGCCGATGCGCGCGTCGTGGAGTTCGCGCAGGCCCAGCCGGTACTGCGCTCGCTGGGCGCGGTCGGTACCGGCAACCGGGCGCTGGACGCCGCGTTGACGGAGCAGAAGTCGGCGTCGACGAAACTGGTGTTCGCGTCGGTGCCCGGCCTCATCGTGTTCTCCTTGTGCATCCAGGCGGTGTTCCTGGTGCTGGTCTATATCGTGGTGAGCCGGGTGACCGGCGGTTCGATC
>JABFXT010000001.1 GCA_013361595.1 Nocardia sp.
GGTCGATGGCACCTTCGGCGACCATATAGGCCAGCGACTGGGCGGGGCAGGCGTGCGGGCCCAGACCCCAGGCGAGGTGGGCACGGTTACCGGTCAACTCCGATGTCCGGATCGCGGGATCGTTGTTGCAGGCGGCCATGCTGATCACCACCGGCTGATGCGCGGGCAGCCACACATCGTCGAGCAGGATCGGCATCCGGGGATAGGTGATGAGCAGATTCGCCAGCGGCGGATCGTTGAACAGCACCTCGTCCAGGGCGTCGCGCGAGGTCAGGTTCCCGCCGAGGACGCTGCCGCCGAAGCGTTCGTCGGTGAGGATCAGCAGCAGCGTGTTGACGATCAGGTTCAGTTCGAACTCGATCCCGGTGCCGTACACCTGCGAGACGTGATGCGATACCTCCTCCTCGGTCAGCTCGACCGGATGCTGTAGCAGCACCGAGGTGATATCGGTGCTCGGGGATTCGCGTTTGAGCAGCACCAGATTCATCAGGGCTTCGCCCAGCATCCGGCTGCCCGCCTCGGCATCCACGCCCTCGAGCAGTGCGGCAGTCCCGGCGGCGACCTGCTGACCGATCTCGGGCGGGCACCCGAGCAGATAGTTGATCACCTGGAACGCCAGCGGGAACACGTACTGCTGGATCAGTTCGGCCTGCCCGTCCTGGCAGAACGAATTGATCAGCGGGCCCGCGATGTTCTCGACGACCGTGTGGATCGCGTACAGATCCACTTCGTCCATACTCGCGGTGATGGCCTGCCGGTAGCGTGCGAACTCCTGACCGGCGCAGCGGCTGGCCATCGGACGCCACTCCAGCAGCGGCAGGATCGGGCACTCGGCCGGAATATCCTTCTGCCAGATCCGGGGGTCGGCGGGGAAACGCTCCGGATCGTTGAGCACCCGCAGGGCGGTGCCGTAGCCGATCACCAGGGTCGCGGGTACCCCGGGCGCCAGTTCGACCGGCGCCAGCGACCCGTACCGGGCCCGCAACTCGCGGTACACCCGGTGCGGGTCGGCCGCGAATTCCGGCAGGTAGAGCGGTACACGCGGATCATCGGAATCGATCGGTGAACCGTGCACATGGGCCTGTGCGTGTCTTCGTTGGTCCGAGGTAGTCAAGAACGAAACTCCATGCGGTCTGGGTGCGGGGCCGATGGTTTTCCACCGGCCGGTTCCCGGTTCGAGGCCCCTCCTGCAGAATTATCTGACTCGAGCCGGGACCAGGCGATGGTACGACATGACCATTACAACTGATCGATTTCGAATCATGTTGTACGGCCGTTCATTTCACGATTTCGTAGGACTAGTCCGCACAATTCCGAATTATCGCGTATGTACGCGGCAGCCGGGCTCGACGCATCGAAAGCCCGGCCCCGCAATACTTCTCAGACCTCCAGCGCCTCCAATGACCGGTTGTCGTCGATAGCCGAAGTGATCCGCCGCATCAGCGTCAGACAGGTTTCACGCGACTGCATCTCGGGCTGATACGCGGCCCGGCCGATGGTGAACGCCCACGCCGCGTACGCGAACATCGACTGCTGGCGATAGATGAGCCAGGCGTCCGCGAAAGCGGGTGCCACACCGCCCGCTTCGGCCAGTTCCTCGAGATATGCCCGGAGCAGATCCTCGGCCCAGGCTCGGCGATCCTCCGGTTCGCATCCGGAGTTGACGGTGTAAGCGAAATCATGCCCCCAGCCGCCACGCATCACGACCTGCCAGTCCACATAACCCATCCGCCCCTCGGCCGTCCGGTAGGTCTGGCCGATATGCGGGTCACCGTGCAGCAGTGTGTGGGGCAGCGCGGTGGTGGCCAGGTCGACGGCGCGTTCGACCCCGGCCCACAGCCGGTCCGCCTGGCCCTGCAGATTCTCCGGAACCACTTCGGCGGCCCGCTCCAGTCCGACCGCGCAGCGCGTCTTCATATCGATCGCCGCCAGATATGCCTGCAAGGCCTCGTTGGTGGTCTTGAGCACCTGGATCGACGGATCTTCCCAGAATGTGCCGTGCAGCCGGGCGAGATTGCGGACCAGATCCTCCATCTCCGCGCGGCCGATCGGGGCGGTCGGTTCGCTGAACACCGCGCCGCGCGTCGCGGCGATATCCTCCATCAGCGCGATCGACCGCCAGGACGCCGCATCCGATGCCCCCCAATAACCCAGCGGTGCCTGGATTTCCAATTTCGGCCGGAAATCCCGGAAGAACCTGGTCTCGCCGTCGATCATCTTGCCGCCACCCAGCAGAATGCGCTGACTCAGCGAGGTCGTGGTCTTGGCGAACAATGCTTCCGGTAGCCCCGCCGCCCGGCCCGCCGCGTTGTATTCCACCCGGATGGCCACCCTGGTGGACGTACCGCTGCTGGCACCGGTCGTCTCGAAGGAGAGCACCTCGGCGCCGGGGGTCTCCCGGCAGAGCACCGCGGTCAGCCAGTCCGTGGTGAGCGCGGCGCCGGACGCGGGCACGTCATCGATCGCGCGCGCCCGGTGACCGGTGAGTTTCTCGCCGACGATATGCGCGCCCACGGCGACGAGCCGGCCGAGCAACCAGAGTTTGTGATTCATTTCCGCCTCACTTTCCGGATGCGCGCGAGATCACGCGCACCGTGCCGAACCGTCCGGTCCGGACTTTCCATCGCACCGACGATTCCCGATCTTGCGCCATATTCTCAGTGCCGGAATGACTTTCGGCCGATTACTCTACGGAGCGCGCGCATCGGAACGCTCGGCCGGTCCGCCCGGCCCCGGATTCGGCGATATCAGACCGAGACGCCACCGGCGCCGGAAGTTTGCCGGGGCGGGAAATATAATCGGGATACCGACCACTGTCGACGAAAGACGCCCACCATGGTGACGCTATCTGTTCGACATGTACCGGACGCGGTGTACCGCGCCCTGCGGATCCGCGCGGACAATCACGGCCGCAGTACGGAGGCGGAGATACTCGCCATTCTCGAGGAAGTCGTGACCCGCTCCCCGGAGCGGGTCCGGCTGGGCTCGGTGCTGGCCGGAGAGGGGACCGAAGCGGCCGGGGACGACCCCGCGGACGAGAGCCCGCGGTAACCCTCGCGGATCAGCCCGCGACGAGGCCGCGCAGCACGATATCGAGCCCGCGGTCGAACTCCTCGTCCGGCGATACCGATCGCGCGTCGCTCGCGGTAGCGGCGAGGAAGGGGAACTCCTGTGCCGAGAGTTCCGACATGCTGATCGTGCCGGGCCCCGACAGCGCCGCGTAGTACTCGTTCTGCAGGAACCCGAGCAGGTAGCCGATCAGCGTACGTTGCGCGACCACTCGGTCGGCGCCGGCGAATCCGCCGTCGGTGAGCACCGCGAGCATGGTGTCGATCAGCCGTAGCGATCCCGGCGCGGCCTGCCGGTGGCGTAGCACCAGCGGTACCGCGGCGGGATGTTTCGCGACCTCGACACGCAACCGCTTCATCAGGACGCGAACCCGGTCCGCCCAGTGCGCTTCGGGCAGGGCGAGGGCGACCGACCGGAAAACGTGATCCACCACCAGGATCTCCAGTGCCTGCCGGTCGGCGACGTACCGATACAGCCCCATGGTGGCCATGCCGAGTTCCTTGGCGACCGCGCGCATGGTCAGCGCGGTGAATCCCTCGCGGTCGATCACCGCCAGGGCGGCACCCACCAGTTGGGCGTCGGTGAGCGAACGGGGCCTGGGCACGGATTGACAGCGTACTGGATACGCGCATACTGAAAACATAAGCGTACTTTGTACTCCAAAGGAGAGATCATGTTGCCACCGAATCCGGTGCCCGCCCGGACCCTGATCACCGTCGCCGGTGCGGAACTCCCGATCCCCCGGCCCCGGGGCCTGCTCCACCTGCAGTTCCGGCGCTTCGCCGGATGTCCGGT
>JABFXT010000318.1 GCA_013361595.1 Nocardia sp.
CGACACTCTCGCCTATGGTGGCGCCGACTCCGGCGCGGGCACCGATATCGCCGTCGCCCTGGACGCGCTGCTGGGTGTCCGGCTGCGCTGACCGTTCCTATCGATGGGTCTTGCGGCGCGGGACCTTCGATCCGACGGCGGCTCCGGCGCGTCTGTGGTGACCTTTCACCAGGCACGGCCGAGACATGGTGTCATGGGGTACTGTTCGATCCTCGAAATCCCCACCCGTTCACCGAAGAGATCGGCGCCGTATGTCTCGTATCGTCAGTAAGGACAATTACTTCGACACCGGCCTGGAGGTTCTGTCCGAGCTCGGTTTCCGGCATCTGAACATCGGAGTGCTGTGCCGGCGGCTGGGGGTGACCAGCGGATCGTTCTATCACCATTTCGGTAGCTGGCAGTTGTATGTGGATGCGCTGCTGGACCATTGGGAGAACAGGCAGGTGCTCATCCTGCGCACCCTCAATTTCGATCCGACTACCCCGGACGAGGCGATCCGGGCATTGTCGAACCTGACACTGGGCTTGCATCATCGGGCCGAGGCCGCGATCCGGGCGTGGGCCGCCAACGACGAAGCGGTCGGGGTGGCGGTCAAGCGGGTCGACGAATCCCGGCGCCGCACCGTGCGCAAGACCGTCATGGCCATTGTCGGCGACGAGCGGATCGCCGCGGTGGACACCGAACTCGGTATGGCTCTGCTCATCGGCTACCAGCAGATGGTCGCCGCCGGTCAGCAGGTATGCCTGGAGGAACTCCTCGGCGAATACGCGCGACTGGTCTACTCCCATGTGCGTCGCGCGACCGTGACCGTGACCGACTAGCTGCCGTCCGGGCCTGCGGTTTCCGGCCCGCGCGAGGTCATTTCAGGACGAGCAGCGCCGCTCGTTCGAGCCGGTCGGCGATATCGGCATACGATTCGTAACCCATTCCCGCACGTACCAGGGCTCCCGCGTACAGCAGTTCCAGCGATTCCACGGTCTCGGGGTCGGCTTCGGGTTCCAGGGCGCGGGTGATGCGCTGGCGGATCTCCATCCCGATCCGGGTGCGCAGATGTTCGACATCGGGGTCGCGGCCGAGCAGTGCGCTGGTCACCGCGCCGGACAGTTCCTGTTCGTCGGCCACGAGCAGTGCGATACCGCGCAGTTCGGCCACCACCCGCACGGTGGGATCGGCGTCCTCGCTGACCGGGGTCTCCGAGGATCGGATGCGCCGCCAGAAGATCTCCGCGACCAGGTGTTCTTTCGAAGAGAAGTATGTGTAGGCGGTCGCGGTGCCCACACCGGCCGCGGTGGCGACCATACGGATGGTGAGCCCGGCGAAGCCTTCGCGGGACAGTACTTCCATCGCGGCTCTGGTGAGTTTGTCCACGGTGTCGGCCTGCTTGCCGCTCAAGCGCCGCCGGGTGGCCTCGAGAATTCTGGAATCACCTTCGGACATGTGTCTAGATAGTAGTGTCGGTCAGGTGCCGGATCAACTTTCCCGCAGCACACAGCCCATGAAGTAATGTTGCGATACCTCCGCGGACCGTATGAATCTGCTCAGAAGGATGCTCGATGCCCCTGTCAGTGCCCACTCAGCCGTTGACCGACGAGCAGCTGTTCGACCACGCCCGCCGCGCCACCGGATTCATGCCGGAGGACGAGGGGCGCGCATTGCATGCCGCCGCCGTGAAGTACTGCCACGGCGGGGTCGTCACCGAAATCGGCACCTACTGCGGTAAATCGGCCGTTCTGCTCGGTGCCGCGGCCCGCGCGCAGGGCGGCGTCGTCTTCACCGTCGACCACCATCACGGCTCGGAGGAGCACCAGCCCGGGTGGGAGTACCACGACACCTCGCTGGTCGACCCGGTCACCGGCCTGTTCGATACCCTGCCCCGATTCCGGCACACCATCGATACCGCGGGACTCTCCGATACCGTCCTCGCGGTGGTCGGTACCTCCATGCGGGTCGCCGCCACCTGGCGGACCCCGATCGAATTCCTGTTCATCGACGGCGGCCACACCGAAGAGGCCGCCGACCGCGACTATCGCGGCTGGGGGACATGGGGGGTTCCCGGCGGCGGGCTCGCCATCCACGATGTCTTCCCCGATCCCGCCGACGGCGGCCAGGCCCCGTACGGCATCTACCGCCGTGCGATCGACAGCGGCGAATTCCGTGAAGTATCGGTGACCAGCTCACTGCGCATCCTCGAGCGGATCGCACCCAGCCCGGAACTCTGAGCGGCACGCCGCGCGGCAGTTTCGGAATACCCCGCGCGTTGGTCCCGCGCAACGGCGCCCGCGGCGCGGGCAGCGGCTACGACTCCGCGAGCTCGTCCAATGCGATATCGCCCGCCCGGCCGGGAACGGCATCCAGCACGGCGCGCGTGGCGTCGTCGAAGGTGATCGCGCCCGCCGCGATGTTCTCCGCCAGATGCCCCGCATCGGCGGTGCCCGGGATCAGCAGCACATTCGGGGCGTGGTGCAGGAGCCAGGCCAGGCCGACCTGTGATGCCGTGCGGCCGAGTGTTGCGGCGGCGGTGTGGACCGCGGGTTCGTCGGTCACCTTGGGCATTCCGGGGAACGCGCCGCCCAGCGGGAAGTACGGGACCCAGGCGATGTCCTCGTCGAGGCAGAGCCGCAGCATGTCCTCGTCCTGACGGGAGACCAGGCTGTAGGAGTTCTGCACGCAGGCCACGCCGGCGGGTAGGCCCCGGCGCAGGTCGTCGATTCCGATACTGCTGAGCCCGATCGCACCGATCTTGCCCTCCTCGCGGAGTGCGATCATCTCGGCCAGTTGATCGTCGATATCGACCACCTGGTCGCCCTCGGCGATCAGGCCCGGCCCGTGTGCGGCACGCCGCAGGTTGACCAGAGGTATCCGGTCGAGGCCCAGGGCGGCGAGCCCGAACCGTCACCCGAATCCGGCGACCCACCCGGTTCCACCCGCCCGGCCCGCGCCGACGCCCGCCGCAACCGCGAGAAACTCCTCGACGCCGCCCGCGCAGCCTTCACCGGCGCCGACACCGCCGTCCCACTGGAAACCGTCGCCCGCGCGGCCGGAGTCGGTATCGGCACGCTCTACCGGCATTTCCCCACCCGCGAGGCACTGGTGGAAGCGGTATACGCGGCCGAACTCGACGATGTCACCCGCAGCCCCGCCACGCTCCTCGCCGACCATGCCCCCGATATCGCGCTGCGGGTGTGGATGGACCGCTACGCGCGTTTCGTCGCCACCAAACGCGGGCTCGTCGGCGTCCTGCGCGCCGGCGGGTCCACCGGGAGTATCACCACCCCGGCCACCCGGGAACGGATCACCGCCGCCATCGGCACCCTCCTCGCCGCCGGAGCCCGGGCGGGATCGCTGCGCGCTGATACCGACCCCGCAGATATCACCGCCCTGCTCCTCGGCGTCTTCCTGGGTACCGCCGCGGACGACACCCCGGGGCGTACCGGACGGCTGCTCGATCTTGTCGTCGCCGCACTCCGCCCGGCCGCGCCCGGAGCGAACAAGCCGTGACAGCGGGCCGACCCTCAGCCCCGTTGGACAGAGGACGGGCGTCAACCTTCCGGGTGTCCGTCGTAGACGCGGATTTTGTACTCGGTGGTCTCCAGCGCCAGGCCGAGCTCACGGATCTGCCGCGTGATTCGGTCTCGCTGGTCGAGCATGATGCGGCGGCGTTCCGGGATGGTGCTCGGGCCCTGCTCGACGAGCAGGATGTAGCGCTTGAGGTCGGCCATGGTCATGCCGGACAGACGCATCCGGGTGAGAAAGACGAGGCGGCGCAGGTCGAACGCGGAGTACTCGCGGTACCCGGAGGCGTTGCGAGCGGGCCGCACGAGTCCCTCCTGCTCGTAGTACCGGAGGGTGTGCGGCGACAGC
>JABFXT010000656.1 GCA_013361595.1 Nocardia sp.
ACTGTGGATGAGCGCGGAGGTCTACACCCGCTTCGAACGCGAACATCTCACCGTGGACGTTCCCGCCGACGCCGGAACGGCACCGGGCAACGAATCCGACGGCGGGTTCGGCGCGGCGGAGTCCGCGATCTTCCTACTGCGCGCCCGACGGCTCAGCGCCGCCGAGGCGGCCGCCCTCGACAACCGGAAACGCGGCGGCCGCGGCGCCGTCAACTGAACGGCACCCACCTCAACGGCCGGGCAGGAACCGCAGCGACCGTGCGATGGTCATCAGTACCCGCTGCCACAGATCTCGCGGAACAAGTGGCGGCGGGTCCAGATTCAGGAAGCGCGTCGACACCACGGTCTGTGGTTCGGTGAATTTCAGCAGGCCCTCGGGACCGTGCCGCCGGCCCACCCCGGAAATCCCGGTTCCACCCATGGGCGCGGCGGTCGTCCCCCAGGCCGGGGCATAGCCCTCGTTCACGCATACCGTGCCCGTGGTCAGTTGCCGGGCGATCCGCTCGCCCTCGGCGAGGCTGCCCGCCCAGACACTCCCGTTCAACCCGTATTCACTGTCGACGGCCGCCGCCACCGCCTCGGCGACCGTGTCCACGGGGTAGATCGAAACCAACGGACCGAAAGTTTCCGCCCGCGCGCAGACCATCTCGTCGGTCACACCGGTGAGTATCGTCGGCTCGAAGAACAGCGGCCCGATATCCGGGCGCGGCTTCCCACCCGTGCGCACCTCGGCGCCCTTGCCGACAGCGTCGGCGAGGTGGTCGGTGACAGTGCGCAATTGCGCCGCCGAGATGAGCGAACCGATCTCGGCCGAGTTGTCGTATGCGGCGCCGAGTTTCGCGGATTCCACCGCCGCGGTGAACTTCTCGGTGAACTCGGCCGCCACCGCCCGCTCGACGTAGATGCGTTCGATGGAGATGCACAACTGGCCGGCATTGGAGAAACACGCGCGCACCGCGGCCCGGGCGGCGCGGCCGATATCGGCGTTCGCGGTGACGATCATCGGATTCTTCCCGCCCAGTTCGGCGGAGAAGCCGATCAGCCGCGCCCCGCACCGCTGGGCCAGCACCCGTCCGGTATCCGAGGAGCCGGTGAACATCAGATAATCGCAGCAGTCCACCATCGCCTCGCCGACCACCGGTCCAGGACCGGTCACGACCGCGAGCAGATCCCGGGGCAACCCGGCCCGATAGAGCAGTTCGGCACCCGCGAGCGCCGAGAACGGGGTGCGACTGTCCGGTTTGAGGACCACCGCGTTACCCGCCAGCAGCGCCGGAATCGCATCGCCCAGCGACAGCACCAGCGGATAGTTCCAGGGCGAGATCACCGCCACGACGCCTTTGGGTCGCCTATCGACGAAAGCACGGTTGAGCACCGGAAAGGCACCGGGGACCCCGCGCGAGTCCAGCAGGGCGGGGGCCACTCGCGCGAAATAGCGCGCGGCGAACATCAGCCCCATCACCTCTTCCTGCGCCGCCCAGCGTGCCTTACCCGTTTCGGCCTGGATCACATCCATCAACGCCGCACGCCGCGCCACGACCAGGGACCGGTACCGGTGCAGCACCCGGGCTCGTTCGGCGGGCGGTCGCGCGGCCCAGTGGATCTGCGCGGCCCCGGCGCGGGCGGTGGCCGCGGCAACATCCTCGGCCGTACCGACCGGCACCGAACCCAGCGGCCGCCCGGTGAAGACCTCCTCGATCGTCCGGGCCGGGCGCGTGCGGGCATCATCGATCGCGACCAGCGTGCGCAACCGGTC
Organism: Nocardia sp.; assembly: GCA_013361595.1. Lineage (GTDB taxonomy): Bacteria > Actinomycetota > Actinomycetes > Mycobacteriales > Mycobacteriaceae > Nocardia. Next base: position 1,757 of record JABFXT010000656.1, read on the forward strand.
GAAGACTTCGGTATCCGGAACGGGCATCACGTCTCCTACCTGTCGGTATCCGCGAGGTGAGAACAAATCTACTCAGCAGGAACCGGCCGATGACAACGTCGCCACGCCGCATATGCCGGATTCGGTGTCAAAGTGAGTCCTGTTCAATGGGATTCGATGTGCAGGAATCCCGGTGAACGGCTACTTTGTGGCGATGTTCAGAGCGAGGCTCGGTGTCCGCGCCCGGATCCTGGCCATCGCGCTCATCCCGAGTCTGACCCTGTTGGTGGCCGGTGTGGGTGCGACGGGCTATCTGATCGACCAGGGGCAGCACAACCGCCAGGTGACCGAGGCGTTACGCGAGGTCTCGGGACCCACTCGCGATGTGTACGAGGTGGTCCAGAACGAACGCCGGCTCACGCTGGCGCATCTGGCCGGTGACCCCAGCGCGGCCGCGGCGCTCGCCGCCGTCCGGCCCGACACCGAACAGGCGCTGCGCGATCTGGTCGTGGGGGCCCAGCGGATCCGGGAGCTGCAACCCGCGGAGATCACCGACGACGTCGGCTCCTTCACCACCCTCACCCAGCAGCTCGGCAATATCCGCAGCGCCGTCGACGCCCGCGCGGTGCCGACCGGCGATGCCTATACCTTCTATGTCCGCGTTCTCGACGCCTTCAGCACCGGGGCGCAGCTCTCGAACACCTTCGAACAGAATCCCGAGGCCGTCGGCCAGCTGAGCCTCGTCTCCCGCATCATGCACGCGCTGGAGGCGGCCTCCCGCAGCCACGCCCTCGCCGGCGCCGCACTGCGCACCGGCAACCCCGTCGCACTGCCCGAGGAATACATCCAGCAGACCGGCTTCTACCACGTCGAGACCGCGCTACTGGCCACCCAGCTCGATCCGGAGATCGGCGAACGGTTGCGCGCCCTGGTCGAAAGCCCGGAGTGGCGGCTGCTGGACCGTACGGAGAACACCCTGATCGCGCGCAGTGTCCCCGGCGCCGATCCCGCGGCGAACAGCGCCGGGCTCTCACCCGGTCAGCTGACGGCCTGGCAGGCGGCCGCCGACCACGTCAATCAGGAGATGCTGAACCTCTGGGACGACCAGAACCGCCTCATGCAGCAGATCTCGCTGGACGCGGCGGCCCGGACCACCAACCAGTCGCTGCTGATCGGTCTCGCGGTACTGGTGGTCTCCGCGGCGGTGTTCGGGGTCTCCCTGGTGCTGGCCAACCGGTTCATCCATCGGCTGGTCCGGCTGCGCGACCATACGCTGGCCCTGGCCGACGAACGGCTGCCCGATATGCTCGAACGCCTACGCGCCGGTGAGGATATCGACGAAACCGAGGCCGCGGCCGAACTCGACTTCGGCCGCGACGAACTCGGCGCGGTGGCCACCGCCTTCGAACACGCCCACGCGGTAGCGGTGAACGCCGCGATCACCGAGGCGCGCACCCAGGAGGGCGTCAAGGCGATCTTCCTGAACATCGCGCACCGCAGCCAGATCGTGGTCCACAAACAGCTCGAGATACTCGACGACGCCGAACGGCGCGAAGAGGATCCGGCCATGCTGGACATCCTGTTCAAACTGGACCATCTGGCCACCCGTGAACGCCGCAACGCCGAGAACCTCACCATCCTCGGCGGCGGGAAACCCGGCCGGCAATGGCGGGCCCCGGTACCCCTGGTCGACCTGGTCCGCAGCGCGGTCGGCGAAACCCAGGACTACACCCGGGTCCGGCTGGCCCGGCTCCCCGAACTCCGGATCGCCGGCAACGCCGTCGGCGATCTCATCCACCTGCTCGCCGAACTCGTCGACAACGCCACATCGTTCTCGCCGCCGCAGTCCCGGGTCCAGGTCACCGGTTCGGTCATCGGTAAGGGGGTGGCCGTCGAGATCACCGATCAGGGCATGGGCATCCCCGAGGACAACCGCGACCGGCTCAACGAACTCCTGGAGAACCCGCCGAATTTCGAGGTCGCGTCCCTGCAGAAGGATTCGCGGCTGGGTATCTTCGTCGTCGCGCAGCTGGCAGCGCGCCACGGTGTCTCGGTGCGGCTGTGGGAGTCGGAGTACGGCGGTGTCCGGGCCGTTGTCATCGTGCCCGGT
>JABFXT010000317.1 GCA_013361595.1 Nocardia sp.
GACATGCGGCTACTCTCGCAAAGCCGGGCGCAGTCCTCCAGCGAATTGCCGCCGTTTCGCCGAGTCGACCGCCGAGTACTGCGCGCCATCGGTCTCCGGCCCGGATTCGAGCAGGGCGACCGCGGCCCGGGGCCGCCCGCGCCCGCTGGTCAGCTGGCGTGCAGCAGGCGGAAACGGGAGTCGTGGAAAACCAGGGGTTCGCGATCGGGATGGATGGCCAGCCGGTTGATCCGCAGGATCACCACGGTGTGGTCGCCGGCCGGGACATGCGCTTCCGGCGACCCCTCGATCCATACCGAAGCGCCCTGGATGAACAGCGCTTCGCCGGTGCCCTCGTGCAGGTCCAGATCGCGGAAACGATCGCCGGTGCGGGAGCTGAGCGAACGCGCCGCCTGCTGCTGGTCGGTCCCCAGCAGGCTGAGGCCGAGATAGCCCGCGTCGACCAGTTTCGGCCAGGTCGAGGAACTGTTCTGGATGCAGAACGACACCAGCGGGGGGTCAAGGGATACCGGAACGAAAGTACTCACCGCCAGCCCGACCGGTTTACCGTCGATATGGCCGCAGACAGCGACGACGCCACTCGGGAAGTTGGCGAAGGCCCGGCGCAGGCCGGTGCCGTCGGCGGGGGTTTCGAAGATCTCGTTCATGATTCACCCTTCACTTCGAATGGGTCGCCGCTGCCGACAGCGCTTGTACGACCGGTCGCCACCGGTCGGCGTACGCGTCGAGCACGCCGTCCTCGGCGAAGGTCCGGTCGGCGAGATACAACCCGGGTAGCGCTGTGGTCGCGCCCAGTTCCACCAGGACCGGTTTGAGCAGCAGATCCGGCGCGAGCGCATGGGCGGGACCCGCACCCAGCATCAGCGGAACAGCCAGCACCCCGGCCAGCCCGGTACCGCCGTCGAACTGCTCCAGGAAAAGTTTCAGCAGCCCGGTGTAGGTGGCCTTGAACGTGGGGCTGGCGAAAACGACGAGTTCGGCGGTTGCGACGGTGCGGGCGGCCGCGGTGACGGCCGGATCGCCCCACCCGAGCAGGCCCGGCCCGAATTCGACCAGATCGATGACCGTGGGCTCGGTGCCCGGTCGCAGCGCCGTGGCGAGGCCCACGGCCGCGGCGAGAGTTCGAGATGCCGGTTTCGGGTTTCCGACCACCACTGCCACGGTCACGCCGGAGCCTCCTGTCTCCGGCGCAGGCCGGACTCGACTGGTGCTGCGCTCTCAGTGCACCATCCGCGGCCCGGCTGCGGGAGGGTTGGACTCGACACGATCGGAACCGGTGGTCCGGGTGAGTACGTACAGACCCTTCAGCGACCGGGGCGAACCCCGGTGCACGGGGCGGTCGGCGGCCACCGGGAAATATCCGGCCAGCCGGCCGCGGCCGGTGGCGACGAGGGTGAGGTCGGTCGACGCGGCGATGGCGCCGAGCGACTCCGGGGTCACCGATTCCACCAGGAACGCTCCGCCCCGCTCCACGAAGGAGGTGATCCGGCCCGCGGTCTCCAACGTACTGTCCACCGTGACACCGACATAGCCGTCGAAGGCGATACGTCCGGTGGGCCGGGCCGGTCGGCCGGGGCGCCGGCTGCCCGACGGCCCGGCGGTATGCGGAGCCACCGCGACGATCCGGACACCCGGCCGCGTCCGGTTGCGCAATGCGTTCTGATCGCGGTCGCTGTAGAGAGCGACATCGAATCCCGCGTCGAGCAACCCCAGCGCGGCGGTGACGCCCGCCGGGTCGGCCCCGATCACCGCGGCCGTGCGGGCCGCGGTGAAGGGCGGATTCTCTGGTGTCATGCAGGCATGCTGCTCCGGAGGTGATTCCCGAGAGAGTATTGCGCTCAGCGAGAATCATTTCCGGGCATCGGCCTACTGCGCTTTACCGAGGCATTCGCTGACGATCTTGTTGGTCGCTGCCCGGGCTTTGTCGGCGTCGTCCTTGCTCATGCCCAAGGTTTCCGGATCGGCCATCCGGGTGTCGAATTCGTCACTGACCATGGTCCGCAGGCCGTCTTGCGAAATGCCTTCGGTGATGTACAGTTTCGCGGCGCAGTCGGCGAACGCGGGATCCTGGAGCCCTTTCTCTTGCAGAGATTTGGACAGATCCGCTTCGGTCAGCGCGGGCGCGGAGTCGGTATCGCTACCGCAGGCCGCCGCCAGCAAGGGCAAAATGACGAAGGTCGCGGCAATCAGGGTCTTCCGCACCGGGTTCCTCTCTCACATGAATCGCACAGACGTCACGCCGGCCGGGGTCGGTACCCGCGGCTACCCGCGTGACGTCCACGCATGTGTGTAGTCGCAGTCACACTCGGCCCGCAACCCGGGGCCCGAAAATCCGACGCGATTCACAGCCGGAATTTTTGCGGCCCATCAGGGCAGCCGTCCTCGCCGTGCTCATACCGCGGATCGGACCCGATGGAACATCGCTCGTGGCGCAAACTGAGGGCTCACGCCTGCTGTTAGTCTGAGAACCCGGTATCGCGATCCGATCGGAGCGGCGCATATGACGATCCTCAACCACCGTCGTACCGGCCGCGGTGAACCACTCGTGCTGGTACACGGCGTCGGCAGCCGGTGGCAGGTATGGGAACCGCTCATCGGCGCGCTCGGCGAAAAGTTCGAGGTCATCGCCGTGGATCTCCCCGGTTTCGGTGACTCCGCGCCCCTTCCGCACACCACCGTCGACACACTGACCGACGCGCTCGCCGACTTCCTGACCGAACAGGGCATCGACCGGCCACACCTGGCCGGAAACTCCATGGGCGGCGGTATCTCGCTGAACCTGGGCGCCCGCGGCCTGGCGCGTTCGGTGACCGCGTTCTCGCCGATCTTCTTCTGGGACAGGGCCGGCCGGATCTGGTGCCAGCAGTCATTGGGCCGATCCGCGAAATTCGGCCGGATCCTCGGTCCGGCCGTCGCGAAGGTACTCGCCACGCCCGCCGGTCGCACCGCGTTCCTGGGCCTGGTGTTCGGTAAACCGTGGGCCGTCAGCCCGCAGGTCGCGCTGGATACCGCCCGCGGCGCGGTCGATTCGCTGGGATTCGCCCCCGCTCTGGCGTCGTTCACCGACGCGAAACTGCACGATCCCGCCGCTCTCGCCGAAGTACCGGTGACCGTCGCCTGGGGTAACCGCGACATCCTGCTCACCTATGCGACGCAGAGCCGCCGGGCCCGCGAAGTGCTGCCCTGGGCGAGGCACATCACGCTTGCGGGTAGCGGGCACACCCCCTTCTACGACGACCCCGAGGGCTGCGCCCGCATCCTCCTGGACTGGCTACCCACGCTGCGAGGCCTCGGTGACGGCACCGGGCACCGGCACTAGCCGGTTCACTGCGACACATGGGGGGCCCGCCGCCGGGCCCTGATCAAGAATCTCCGGCCAGTGCGGCGGCCAGGTTGCCGAGTCGACCGAGGGCGCGGGCCGAACCCACGTAGTCGAAGTAGTCGCGGGATTCGACGATGAGACCATCGCGTACCCGCACCACGAAGATGCACGGGATCGAGAAGGGGCGGCCGTTCGCCGAACCGACGTAGCTGAACTCGTAGATGACCACCTCGGGATCGGCGGTTTCGTGGACCTGTCCCACTGGCTCGAACCGGTCGGCTCCGGCTGCCCGGGCCGGTCCCTCCGCGAAATGGCTGCGTAGCTCGGCACGGGAGCGCAACGGCGTGTCCCCGAGCGGCGCGAAGGGGTGCCGGACATCGGTCTGTTCGGCGTACAGTCCGGCCAGCTGATCCAGTTGCGCCTGTTCCTCCTGCTCGGTGAGGTTTCCGGCGACCAAGCGGTCGACTCCGGCGGCAACGGCACGGACGATATCGGCTGGTGTGGACGGCTGCGGCATG
>JABFXT010000887.1 GCA_013361595.1 Nocardia sp.
GGTGGACAAGGGCAATACGGTGATAGTCATCGAACACAACCTCGACGTGATCAAAACCGCGGACTGGGTCATCGATATGGGACCCGAGGGTGGTTCCGGCGGCGGCACGGTGGTCGGCGACGGCACGCCCGAGGATATCGCCGCGAATCCGGACAGCTACACCGGCCAGTTCCTGAAGGAGATCCTGGCCGAACCCACCGCCCCGGCCCCCGCGGCGCCCGGCCGGGGCTCGGCGAAGAAGGCGGCTCCGGCGAAGAAGGCCGCGCCGGCCGCGCGAAAGTCCGCATCCGCGAAGAAGAACGCGGCCGCGACCGAGAAGCTGGCCGCGCAGGCTCCGGATCCGCAGAAGGCGAAACGCCTGGCCCGCAAGGCTGCCGCCCTGCGCTGACCGGTCCGCCGGATCGCCGCCCGGTTCCGGCCGGGCGGCTCCGGCGGGAACCTCAGTGGACCGGGCCGGTGTACTTCTCGCCCGGCCCGGCGCCGGGGGCGTCGGGAACGGCCGAACTCTCGCGGAAGGCCTTCTGCAGCGACTGCAACCCCTCGCGCAGCGGCCCGGCGTGCGGGCCCAGGTACTCCACCGACGCGGTGATCAGCCCGGCCAGCGCGGTGATCACCCGCCGTGCCTCGTCCATATCGCGGCGCGGGCTGTTCTCCGGATCGTCGTCACCGAGCCCGAGCTTTTCCGCCGCCGAGCTCATCAGCATCACGGCGGCGCGGCTGATCACCTCCACCGCGGGGATTTCGGCCAGTTCGCGCACATCGCCTTCGGGCTGTTCGGTCATGCGTCCAGGCTAGAGAACCGGCGGCGGGCTCAGCGCGCCGGTCCGGCGGCGCGCAGCATCCGCAGCTGGCCGATCTCGGTGACGTTCTTCATCAGCTCGGCGGTGACCCAGGCGGCCAGGTGCGCGACCGTGAGCCCGGTGTCGGCCGGCCAGGGATACGAGGCGGCGGTGTCCAGCTCGGCGGTACCGGCTCGGTCGAGGATCGCGAGCCATTGTGTGCGCAGCGTGTGCAGCCGGTCCAGCGCCGCGGTGATATCGCCGGGCCAATGGATGTCGGTGTGTTCGGGCACCGGCCGGCCCTCGGCATGGGCGATGGCCGAACTCCACCACCAGTCGATATGCCAGGTGAGCCAGCCGATGGTCGGCGCCGGAACCGGGTCGGGTTCGGTTTCCGCGACATCGGGATGCCACCGACCGTCGGCGCCGCGGTGCACCGTCCAGCGCACCGCGGCGGGTGTCCATTGCGTATCGTCATCGGTCAGGGCCTCGAAATGCAGCTGGGCCAGCGACCAGACCAGGTCGAATTGCCAGCGCAGCAGGTCGCGTCGGCTGCTCACGGGCGTCGAGCCTGGCACGGCGCCCGGGCTCGGGCAACCGATTTACCGGCGGCCGGTCAGTGGCCGATTCGGAGATCCGGACACCAGCTGTTAAACTTTTTGGCGACGACCGCCCCGGTCCTGTCCGGGGCAGACAAGTGGAGCCCGACTCCCACCGTTGCCGGCGATGATCGCCTGGTCAAACGGTCCGGTCGCCCGCCCTGTATGGGTGGGTTTCATGATGACGCTTCGGCGGAATCGTGGGTGCAGGCCGACAACCTGCGCGGACCGGTCGACATCGGGCCTCGTAGCGGCGAAATACCGCGACGGGGCCTTCGTGTTGAACAAGGGGTTCATTGCGAGCGGTCGTCGGACGACACCGCTAGACCTAGGAGGCCCCATCAGCACTGAGACCCGCATCAACGATCGCATCCGTGTTCCCGAGGTCCGGCTCATCGGACCCGGCGGTGAACAGGTTGGGATCGTGCGTGTTGAAGATGCACTACGCGTCGCCCTGGAGGCAGACCTCGACCTCGTAGAGGTCGCGCCGGACGCACGTCCGCCGGTCTGCAAGATCATGGACTACGGCAAGTTCAAGTACGAGACCGCGCAGAAAGCGCGCGAGTCCCGGAAGAACCAGGTCCAGACCGTGATCAAGGAACAGAAGCTGCGACCCAAGATCGACGATCACGACTACGAGACCAAGAAGCGCAACGTGGTGCGCTTCCTGGAGGCGGGGTCGAAGGTCAAGGTCACCATCATGTTCCGTGGGCGCGAACAGTCCCGGCCCGAACTCGGGTTCCGGCTGCTCCAGCGGCTGGCCTCCGACGTGGCGGAATTGGGTTTCGTCGAGACCTCGGCCAAGCAGGACGGCCGCAACATGACGATGGTCCTCGCCCCGCACAAGGGTGCGAAGACGCGCGCCAAGGCCGCGGAGGATTCGGTCCGGTCGCAGCCGGGCGGCGCGGCGCCGACTGCCGGTCGGCCGGTCGCGCAATAACAACGGCGTAGCCGTGAACACTGCGGCGCCCCGCCGCACATATCGCGGCGTACGCCGCAGCGTCATTGCGTCGAGTCTGCAATAACGCTGATCAGTACACCTGGTCCGCCCCTGCGCGGGCACGACACAGATTGAGGTTCCCATGCCGAAGATGAAGAGCCACAGCGGCGCTTCGAAGCGTTTCAAGGTGACCGGTAAGGGCAAGCTGCGCCGTCAGCAGGCCAACCGCCGCCACCTGCTCGAGCACAAGCCCACCCGCCGGACTCGTCGTCTGGACGGCACGGAGTCGGTCGCCGCGTCCGACGTCCGCCGTGTGAAGAAGCTGCTGGGTATCTGATCCCCTCACCGGGACCGATACCGTCCGGTACCGCATCTGCGACCGGACGCCGAAGAACCGACCCACTCGGGTGCGCTCGACCGGGCACCCCCAAGATCGATTAGGACTGACCAGTGGCACGCGTCAAGAGGGCCGTCAACGCTCAGAAGAAGCGCCGTTCCATCCTCGAGGCATCGAAGGGCTACCGCGGGCAGCGTTCGCGCCTGTACCGCAAGGCCAAGGAACAGCAGCTGCACTCGCTCACCTACGCCTACCGGGACCGCCGGGCCCGTAAGGGTGATTTCCGCAAGCTGTGGATCGCCCGGATCAACGCCGCGGCCCGCGCCAACGACATCACCTACAACCGCTTCGTGCAGGGCCTGAAGGCCGCCGGAGTGGAAGTCGACCGCAAGAACCTCGCCGAGCTCGCGGTGTCCGATCCGCAGGCGTTCGCCGGTCTGGTCGCCGTCGCCAAGGCCGCGCTGCCCGAGGATGTCAACGCCCCGGCTGCCTGAGTCGTTTCCGGGCCGGAGCTTCGTCCGGTTCGATGAGAAAGGCCCCCTCCCGCGGAGGGGGCCTTTCGTCTTTCCGGGGTGGGCACTGTCCGGCCGTCGTAGGTGGGTGGGCGGTGCCCCGGGCTGGTCACTCCGGTACGGCCCGGTCACTCCTGTCCTGGCCGTCGCGCGGCGATTCGGCGTTCGCCAGGGCGCGTTCGAGCAGGTCCCCGATACGCCGGATATCGGCGTCGGGGAGTCCGTCGAACAGGGTCGCCGCGACCCGGCCGAAGGCGGGTACGAGTGCGGGAGTCGATCGCTGCCCGGAATCGGTGAGTTCGAGGATCACGGCCCGGCGGTCGCCGGTATCGCGGCGGCGGCGCAGCAGACCCTTCGCCTCGAGTCTGTCGATCAGCCGGGTGGTTCCGGCGGTATCCGTGCCGAGTGCCGCGGCAAGCCGCTTCGGACCGGTCTCGCCGTTGGCGAGGTTGATCAGCAGGGCTGCCTGCTGGGCGGTCACCTGATGGGCGGCGAGTTGCCGGTCGAGCAGTCTCGTCAGGGTGCGCGCGCAGTCGTGCAGCAGGGATGCGGTGCGCAGAGCAGTGGCGTTCTCCATCCTCGCAATATAGCTGTCTAGACAGTTATTGTCGCGACAGTCATTCGGCCGGGGGTCGCGCTGTTCGGCGACGGGTGGTGGCCACTC
>JABFXT010000413.1 GCA_013361595.1 Nocardia sp.
ATGGGATGCCCAGCGGCTGAAGTACTGGCTGGCCAGCCGGCTGCTCGCCTTCGGCGCGGACGAAGCGGTGGTGGACCGGCGCTGCGGCCCGATCACCGTCGATGTCTGGTGGCGCCGCGGTGCCGAGCAGTTCGCGATCGAGGTGCGTACCGGCCCACTGACTCAGGAACTCGCGCAGGAACACACGGACCGGTTGCGCGCGCTGGGCTACGCGGGCGTGCTGTGGTTGTGCGCTCCCGGTTTCTGGGTGTCCCAGCTGCCCGCCCTCGGTATCGCCGACCTCGCTCCCGTCTCGTGTGAGTATCGCGCGGTGAGCGGCATGCTGGAAACCGGTGCCACCGGCCTGGTCGCACCGGGCGAACGACCCTACGAGTTGCGGGAATTCCTCCGGCAGTGGGTGGCAGGTGAGGTCGCGTGGGGATACCGCGACCATGTGAGGAAAGGCTGGGCGGCTGTGACCGACTGGGAGAAACACACCCGGACCCAGGCACTGATGCTCGAACAGCAACGCCTGGAACTGATGACGCAGCGCACCACGCTGGCCGTGGCGCGCCAGGCGACGCGGGCGAAGAAACAGCAGCTCGCCAGAACCGTCGCCCGGATGGAGCGCACCGCGCAGCGGGCCCGGGAGCAGGCCGAAGCGGTGGCGGCGGTGGATCGCCGGATCGCCGATCAGGAGCGGGTGCACCGTGCGCTGGAGGATACGATCCGGCGTCTGCACAAGACCATCGACAATTGGCAGTTGATCGTAGTGTTCGTGATGCTGTTGCTGGCGACGTTCATCGCGGCGACCATGCTGGTGAAACCCTGAACTGTCCGGCGCCGAGCCGGAACCGGTGCGGGCCACGGGGACGGGAGTGCGGTGGCACGGATCACCGGGCGCGGTGCCCGAGCACAGTTATCCGGTCTCGGTGACCGCTGCGCGGGTGGTGACAGTCGCCGGTGCGCCGGCCGCCGCCGATTCCCGGGGACCCGCGGTCAGGCGGAAAGGGGCACGGTCCCAGCGCCATTCGTGCCGGAGCGTCAGGGTGAGCAGGTCGAGGAATTCGAATCCCGTATCGGCCCGCAGCGCTCGCAGCTCCGGCAGCCGGACCGGCCCCGCCGCCAGCAGTTCGGTGAGCCGTCCCTCGATCGCGCCGGGCACCGGGCGCGCGCCGAGTTCGGCTTCGCCCAGGGTGCTCCCGGTCCACAGCAGCCAACCCCAGCCGTTGTCGTGCGCCCAGTCGCGCGCGGCCGCCGATTTCGCCCGGTTCCCGTGGAAACCGACGAATCCCAGCGGTTGTTCGTCGATCAGGACCCGGCGGCCGTCGGTCAGTTCGGCGGCCACGGTCGGGAAGTGCAACCGGTCCGCACCGTCGACCGTGTACCCGACCGCGTCGGGGTACTCCTGGAAAGTGTGTATCCGGTCGTCGGTATCCAACAGGCGCAGCAGGCGGGCTTCCAGTCCCGAATCGAAGCCGATATCGCGGCCGGCCTTGTGCAGATAGAAACGGCCACGACCGTCGTCGTCCAGATCGAAGGTGCGGGCCGGGGCGGTGGGCAGTGGCGCGGGCGAACGGGATCCGGTGGGCCAGTCGATCCGCTCGGTCCACGGCGTGGGCGGTCCGGCGGGCGCCCCGTCGGCACGCAGCCGGGACAGCAGATGATTGGTCTTCTTACGCCAGCCCACGATCCGCTGGGTGACGAATCCGGCGACCCGTTTCGCATCGGCGGCGGTATGCCCGGCCAGACGCAATTTCAGGTAGCACAGATCGTTCACGGCGATATCGGTATCGGTGACATAGGTTTCGGCCAGCAGCGCCCGCGTCAGCAGCGAATCCCGGGCGTCGACGGGGTACCGCCGGGCGTACTCCGGGACCGGTAGCCGTCCGGCGCGCACGGTGTGCCGGAGCAGTTCACCGACGGCCTTCGTGTGTAGTTGGCGCGCACGGTCACGGGAGAAGTCCAGCCGCGCACCGATCCGGGTCAGCGTTTCCGGGCGATCCCCGGAGATCCCGAGCCGCAGCCGCAGGATCGTACCGGCCCGTTCACGATCGACCGCGTAGTCGTCGATCAGGCCGGCCAATTCGTCGACGCAGTCCTCGAATTCGAAGGACAGGTGATCGCGCAGATCGTCGGGGAAGGAATCCCCGGTATCCGTGGCGGCCGGATCGTCCGGCCATATGCCGCGGGCTGGTTCCGTCTGCACACACACCCCCTGTTGGGATCCCGGCGTACCGGCCGGTTCGAGTTCGTGCGGGCCAGCTTAACCGCGTCCGCCGACAATCCCGGTGGCCGCCGGAGCCGTGGCCGGGTGTGCCGTGGAACCGGCCGGACCGGATCAGAGCGCGCGGACCTGTGATCTAATGATATTTGCCGAGTAATTGCCGAAGCAGTATCGATCCACCGGCCGACGTTCGCGAAGCACCTCCGGAGATGAGCCCGCCACGACCGGCCGCCGAGAGTTCGGACACGGTTCCACCGGATATCGGCGCGCTGATCCGACCGACAGATGTGGAGGATTTCGTGCTGCACACCGATATCCCGACCCGCGGCGAAATCGAAGCGCTCGCGGCCCTGACCGACGATTGGTGCGTCTCGATCTACACCCCGACCGAATCCGATTCGGCCAACCCCGACCGTAACCGGATCGCGTTCTGGGACCAGGTCCGGCGCGCCCTCGACCAGGTCACCGATCCCCGGGCCCGCGCCGACCTGGAAGAGGAGTTCGACGTCCATATCGACGATGCCGAGTTCTGGCGTTATCAGTCCCGCACCCTCGTCGTGCTGGCCACCCCGACGCGGATCCGCACCTACCGGCTGCCCAACGAACTGAACGCCTCCGAAACGGTGGGCGATCGCTTCTACCTCAAGCGCCTGCTCCGCGCGGTGACCTTCCCGCAGTCGGCGTTCGTGCTGGCGCTGGCCGAAGGCAGCGTCCGGCTGGTGGAGGTCACCGCCGACAAACCCGCGTACACGGTGCGGGTCCCCGGTCTGCCGACCAGCGCGGCCGATCACGCCGGGAAGGCCAGCCTCGGTGACCGGGCCCCGAAACGCCGGGTGCAGGGCGAAGAAGGCCGCAAGATGCGGGTCCGCCAGTACGCCCGCGCGATCGATACCGAACTCCGCGATTTCCTGTCCGGCCGCAATGTGCCGCTGATCCTCGCCGCCACCGAACCGACCGATGCCCTCTTCCGTTCGGTCAACAGCTACGACAATCTGCTCGACGAGAGCATTTCCGGCAATCCCGAGCATGCCTCGGATCAAGAGCTGGCCGAGCGTTCACGTGCGATCCTGGACCGCCACTACGCGGCCCAGCTGGCCGAACTCGTCGAACTGCTCGACCGGCGGCGCAGCGAGGGCCGGGCTGCCACCGATATCTCCGACCTCGCCCGGGCCGCCGTCGCGGGGGCCGTCGACACCTTGCTCGTCGATATCGACGCCTCGGTCCCCGGCACCGTATCCGACGACGGTGCGGTCACATTCGGCGATCCGGACGCGACCGACGCACCCGGAATCCTGGACGAGATCAGTCGCCGGGTCCTGCTCACGGGCGGCCGGGTGCTGGCGGTCCGCACCGGTGATCTGCCCGATGGTACGCAGATCGCCGGGATTCTCCGCTACGCGGCGTAGTCGACCGGGAAACGCAAAAGAGGCACTTTCCGAATGATCCGGAGAGTGCCTCTCGAGCTGTTCTGAACTGGTGCGCGATACTGGGATTGAACCAGTGACCTCTTCCGTGTCAGGGAAGCGCTCTCCCGCTGAGCTAATCGCGCGAGGTGGAGACGGGAATCGAACCCGTGTGCACGGCTTTGCAGGCCGTTGCCTCACCACTCGGCCACTCCACCG
>JABFXT010000720.1 GCA_013361595.1 Nocardia sp.
TGTGGCGCGGCCGGATCTGTCGGCGGATCGCTTCGTCGCCGATCCGTTCGAGATCGCGGAGCGGATGTATCGCACGGGTGACCTGGTGCGCTGGACGGCGGCGGGTGAGCTGGAGTATCTGGGTCGTACCGATTTCCAGGTGAAGTTGCGTGGTCTGCGGATCGAGCTCGGTGAGATCGAAGCCGTACTGCAGGCGTATTCCGCGGTCCGGCAGAGCGCCGTGCTCGTGGTCGATACGGCGACCGGTCAGCATCTGGTCGCCTATGTGGTCGCCGCGGCCGGTCGCGTGGTGGAACCCGCCGAGCTGACTCGTTTCCTGGGTACGAAACTGCCCGCCTACATGGTGCCGACCGCGATCACGGTGCTCGACGAGCTTCCGCTGAGCCCCAGCGGCAAGCTGGACCGCCGCGCCCTGCCCGAGCCGGTGTTCTCCGGCGCGGATGTGGATTTCCGCGCTCCGCGTAATCAGACCGAACAGCTCGTGGCGGGGATCTTCGCTCAGGTCCTCGGCGTCGAGCGGGTCGGCATCGACGACGATTTCTTCGCCCTCGGCGGTAATTCGCTGATCGCGACCCAGGTGGCCGCCCGCCTCGGTGCCGCACTCGATATCCGGGTGCCGGTACGAATGCTGTTCGAGGCGCCGACGGTGGCGGCATTGGCGGTGCGCGTCGAATCGTATTCCGATACGGGCGCCCGGCTGCCGCTGGTCCCGCAGCCGCGCCCCGGACATGTCCTGCCGACCGGTGAAGTCGTCGAGCGGGTGCCGCTGTCGCTCGCGCAGCAACGCCTCTGGTACATCAACCAGTTCGATCCCACGATCCCGGCCTACAACGTGCCCTTCGTCATCCGCATGCACGGCCGGGTGGACATGACGGCCCTGCAGGCCGCCCTGCACGATGTGATGGAACGCCAGCAGACGCTGCGGACCGTCTACCCCGAATCGGAAGACGGCGGCTACCAGCAGGTGCTGCCGATCGATCGACTCGAAACGGATGCTCCGGTCGAGCTGATCGATGCGGCGGAACTGCCCGCCGCGCTGGCCGAATTCGCCGCTGTCGGTTTCGACGTGACCCACGAACTGCCGTTCCGCTGGCGGATCTACGAGGTTTCGGCCGGCCGCGCCAACGGAAGCCCGGAATACGCGGTCGCCTTCGTACTGCACCACATCTCCGCCGACGGCTGGTCGATGGGACCGCTGTCGCGCGAATTCGCTGCCGCTTACCTGGCCCGCGCCGCCGGCACGGTTCCGGAACTGCCGGATCTGCCGGTGCAGTATCTGGACTACAGCATCTGGCAGCGCGAGATGCTGGGTTCGGAATCGGATCCGGATTCCGTCGCCGCCCGCCAGATCGCCTATCACCGGGAACAGCTGGCGGGCCTGCCCGACCAGCTGGAGCTGCCCACCGATCGGCCGCGGCCGCCGATGCAGAGTTTCCGCGGTGGGCGGGTCTCTCTCGATATGGACGTCGAGATGCACACCCGGCTGGATGCGCTGGCCCGGGAACAGGGCGCCACCCTGTTCATGGTGTTGCACGCGTCGCTGGCGGTACTGCTGGCCCGGCTCTCGGGCAGCGACGACATCGGCGTGGGCACCCCGGTCGCCGGCCGTGGTGAGGCCGCCCTCGACGACCTGATCGGTATGTTCGTCAACACCCTCGTCCTCCGCTCCGAGGTGGACGGCGGCCGGACGTTCACCGAGTTGCTCGCCGATACCCGCAAACGGGATCTCGCGGCGTTCGCGAACGCGGATGTGCCGTTCGAGCGGATCGCGGAACTGGTGAATCCGTCGCGTTCGCAGGCCGCGCATCCGCTGGTACAGGTGATGCTGTCGTTCCAGGAGCTCTCGCACGCGGCCCTGGAGATCCCGGGACTGTCGGTGAGCGCGGCCGAGATCGAACTCGATATCGCCAAGTTCGACCTGGTCTGGACGATCACCGAGAAACGCGGTACCCGCGGTGAGCCGGCGGGGATGGATCTGGTGCTCTCCTACGCCAGCGATCTGTTCGACGAATCCACCGTGCGATCCTTCGTGACCCGCTGGCAGCGGCTGCTGTCCGTGATCGTCGCCGAGCCGCAGATCCGGGTCGAGCACATCGAGATCATGGACCGGGCCGAGCACGCCGAGCTCACCACCCGCAGCGGTGGCCCGGCCGAAACGCCCGAAACGCTGGCGGAACTCCTGAGCGCCGCCGCACACCGCGATCCCGACGGTATCGCGGTGATCGCCGACTACGAGTCCTACACCTACGCCGAACTGGACACCGCGTCGAATCAGCTGGCCCGGGTCCTCATCGAGCGGGGTGCCGGGCCGGAGGTCACGATCGCCCTGGCGTTGAGCCGTTCCTGGCGTTACCAGCTGGTCCTGTGGGCCATCGCCAAATCGGGCGCGGTTCTGGTACCCATCGATCCGGCCTATCCGGCCGATCGGATCATCCATATGATCACCGATTCCGGTGTGGCGCTGGGTATCACCGAGGAGGCCGAACTCCCCGATCTGCCCGAGCTGGCGGGCGGCTGGATCGACCTGGACGATCCGGAATTCGCGGCCGAGATCATGGTGAGTTCGGCGGCGCCGATCACCGATGCCGACCGGCGCGCGCCGCTGCGCACCGCGAATACGGCGTACATGATCTATACGTCGGGATCGACCGGCGTGCCGAAGGGTGTCGCGGTCACGCACGCGGGTCTGCGCAACTTCAGCACCGAGCAGGTGCAGCGGTTCGGCCTGGACTCCTCGACCCGGGCACTGGCCTTCGCTTCGCCGTCGTTCGACGCTTCGGTGCTGGAACTGCTGCTGGCCGTGGGCGCGGGCGGCACCATGGTGATCGTGCCGCAGATGATGTTCGGCGGTGCGGAACTGGCCGACCTCATCGAGACCACGGGGGTGACCCACGCCTGCCTGACCCCGTCGGTGCTCGCCTCACTCGATCTCGACGCGATGTCGGAAGTGCGCGTCGTCGTCACCGGCGGCGAGGCGGTGCGCCCGGAACTGGCCGCTCGCTGGGCGGCGACATCGGACCGCTCTCTCTTCAACGCCTACGGACCCACCGAGGCCACGGTCGCCACCAATATCAGCGACCGGCTGCGACCCGGCGACCCGGTGACGATCGGTGGCCCGGTGCGCGGTATGCGAGCACTGGTGCTCGACAGCCGGTTGAATCCGGTACCGGAGGGTGTCACCGGAGAACTGTATGTCGGTGGTATCCAGCTGGCCCGCGGCTATCATGCGCGGGCCGCGCTGACCGCCGGCCGGTTCGTCGCCGACCCGTACGGTGCATCCGGCGACCGCCTGTACCGCACCGGTGACGTCGTGCGCTGGCGGCGTAACCGGGCCGGCGCCCTGGTGGTGGAGTATGTGGGCCGCAACGACTTCCAGGTCAAGATCCGTGGTTTCCGGATCGAGCTCGGTGAGATCGACTCCGCGCTGAGCTCGCACGACACCGTCGACTTCGCGGTCACCGTCGGGCACGAGAATGTCTCCGGTGCCGTATCGCTGGTGTCCTATGTCGTTGCCGCGCAAGGGCACTCGGTCGATATTCCGGCGTTGAGCGCGCATGTCCAGGACCGGCTGCCCGCCTATATGGTGC
This sequence comes from Nocardia sp., assembly GCA_013361595.1. Taxonomy (GTDB): domain Bacteria; phylum Actinomycetota; class Actinomycetes; order Mycobacteriales; family Mycobacteriaceae; genus Nocardia. Next base: position 3,588 of record JABFXT010000720.1, read on the forward strand.
CCGCGTCGATCATGGTGCTCGACGAGATCCCGCTGACCCCGGCCGGCAAGCTGGATCGCCGAGCGCTGCCGGCGCCCCAGTTCCAGTCGCACACCTTCCGCGCCCCGGTCACCCCGATCGAGGAGATCGTGGCCGATATCTTCGCCGAGGTGCTCGGCGTCGAGCGGGTCGGTATCGACGACGACTTCTTCGAGCTGGGCGGTAACTCGCTGATCGCGACCCAGGTCGCCGCGCGGCT
>JABFXT010000440.1 GCA_013361595.1 Nocardia sp.
GCCGACCCGAGATAGGTGGTCTCGATCGGCTGGTCGGCCACGAGTTCGGCGACCTCGGTTTCGTTGCCGTTGTCGATCACGATCAGGTGGTCGACGGCCCGCGACTGGTTGGCGACAGCTTTCAGCGATTCGGCGAGCAGATCACGTCGCTTGTGGGTGACCACGACGGCGACGATCTTGGCGTCCGGTCCGTACTCGACTTCGGGCAGCACCGCGGCACCGGCGTCGTGCTCCCGCGCGGGATCGGTGGCGCGACGCGCGGATCCGCTGGTGCCCTTCCGATCGGGCACGGGCGAGGGGGAAACGTCTTCGTGCTTCGCGGCCGCTGCCGAGCCCGGATCGCCTTCCCCCGCGGTCACGAACGAGGAATCCGAGGGGGCAGGCTTCGCTTCCGCCGCCGGCGGACCCGACTCCGCCTCCGGGCCTGACTCGCTCATGCTGTGTTGATCGGGCATGAGCGAGGGCCCTGCGTGGTCACGCTGCGCTTCCGCCTCCGGGCCTGACTCGCTCATGCTGTGTTGTTCTCCAGTTCTCTTTCGCCGTCGGCCGGCCGCTGTGCTGGTTCCTCGGCGGCACTGCCGGACTTCTCGGCTTCGATCTCCCGCAGGACCGTCGCCACATGATTACCCGCCTCCGGGCCCTCGTAGGCTCGCACGACTTCTTCGATCCCGCCGTGCAACCGGACCTGGCCGTGATCGATCCACAGCGCGGTATCGCAGAGTTGGGCCAGGAATTCGTTGGAATGGCTGGCGAAAACCAGGATGCCGGACCGGGCCACCAGTTCCTGCAACCGGATTCGCGCTTTCTTCATGAACTCCGCGTCGACCGCGCCGATCCCCTCGTCGAGCAGCAGGATCTCCGGGTCGATGGAGGTCACGACGCCCATGGCCAGTCGTACGCGCATACCGGTCGAATAGGTGCGCAACGGCATGGCCAGGTATTCGCCGAGTTCGGTGAAATCGGCGATCTCGTCGATCTTGGCCATCATCTGTTTACGGGTCTGCCCCAGGAACAGGCCGCGGATGATGATGTTCTCGTAGCCGGAGATCTCCGGATCCATCCCGACCCCGAGATCGAACACCGGCGCCACCCGGCCACGGATCCGGGCACTACCGCGCGAGGGCTCGTAGATACCGGACAGCAGGCGCAGCAGCGTCGACTTACCCGCGCCGTTGTGACCGACCAGGCCGACCCGGTCGCCCTCCTTCAACGACAGGTTGATATCGCGCAGTGCCTCGACCACGACGACATCGGACTGGTTACGGCCGATCGAACCGCCCGCCTTGCCCAGGAACGCTTTTTTCAGCGAACGGGACTTCGCGTCGAAGATCGGGAACTCCACCCACGCCTTGCGGGTTTCGATACTCACGTGATCACTCATGATCGCCTGACTCCTAAACCCAGTAGGGCACGCGCGAACGGTACCGGCGCAATGCGACGGCGGCGGCGATCCAGCCCACCACGGTGATGGCACCGACGATCGCCCAGTGGTACAGCTTCTGGTCGTCGCCGAGCAGCGGTGCGCGCACGATCTCCAGATAGTGGTAGGTGGGCACCACCTCGGCCAGCCGGGCCCGTTCGGCGACCTGACCGCCCTGCTCCTGCAGGCTCTTGGTGTTCCACATCACCGGGGTGAGTACGAACAGCATCAGCGTCATACTGCCCAGGATCGGGGCGATATCGCGGTAGCGGGTGCTGAAGATGCCGAACAGCACCGAGACCCACATGGCGTTGAGGAACAGCAGCATCAGGGCCGGTATCGCGAAGATCGCGGTCCAGTGCAGGTCACGCCAGACCCCGAACAGCGCCAGCACGACGAAGTAGATCGCCGCGTTGTGCGCGAAGAACAGGATCTGCCGCCACACCAGCCGGTACACGTGCACACTCAGCGCGGACGGCAGCTGTTTGATCAGCCCCTCGTTGGCGACGAAGACATCGGCGCCCTCCAGGATCGAGGCGTTGATGACGTTCCACACGATCAGGCCGACCGCCACGTACGGTAGATAGTCGGCGAGCGGCTGGCCGAGCAACGCTGCGTACAGGATGCCGATGGCGGCGGCCTGCACACCGGTGGCGATGGTGATCCAGAACGGCCCCAGCACCGACCGCCGGTAGCGCTGTTTGATGTCCTGCCAGCCCAGCGAGAGCCATAGTTCGCGTTGGCGGAACCCGTCGCGGATATCGCGCCAGGCTCGGGTCCAGGACTGCGAATCCGATTCGATGGGATCCGCGTCGATCACCTCGGTGATATCGGAGACGGCGGTATCGGCGCCGGCGACCGGGGTCTGCTCGGAACTCACGGGCTTCTCATCTGCGGCGGGGTCGTGGTCGGGGCGCACCGTGCTCTCGTCGGTGCGCTCCGAGGTTTCGGTGTTAACCAGGTCAGAGCGAGCGGAAGCTGCAGGCACGGTGCACGACACTACCCCGGACGGCGACTCGCGGTACGGGCTGGCTATATACCACCGGCTTCAGAGGTATTGTCCCGTGCCGCCTATGGACTGGCCCGGTTGCGCGCCCCGGACATCCGCGGCGTGGATACCCGGAGGCAGGGCGCCCTGGCGCATCTGCTCGAGCTGCGCCCGCGCGGCCATCTGCTGGGCGAACAGAGCCGTCTGGATCCCGTGGAACAGGCCCTCCAGCCAACCGACCAGCTGCGCTTGCGCGATCCGCAGTTCCGCGTCCGAGGGGACGGCATCCTCACCGAACGGTAGGGCCAGCCGTTCGAGTTCCTCACGCAGTTCGGGCGCCAGGCCCTGTTCGAGTTCGCGGATCGAGGATTTGTGGATCTCGGCCAGCCGGGTCCGGCTGGCATCGTCGAGCGGAGCGGCCCGCACCTCCTCGAGCAGCTGTTTGATCATGGTCCCGATCCGCATGACCTTGGCCGGCTGTTCGACCATATCGGCCAGCGATTCGGAGTTGTCGTGCTCGGCCGCGTCCTGTTCGGGGGTCTCCCGGCCGGGGAACGACGCACTCGTCGCGGCGCCCGCGGGCAGCACCAGCGGCCGGCCTTCGGGGCCGATCACGACCACGGGATCCGATGCGTCATCCGATTGCGTCATGGTCCCCATCATGTCGTGTTCGAGCCGAACGCGCTAAAGCCGGTGGTGACGGCGCGAGTTGTCGGCCGGGCGGCCGAGCGATGAAACGGGCCCGGGAAAATCGGCTGGACCAGGGTTACCGAGATATGGGCCCTGCCTTAAAGTGACCTGCATGACTTACGACGTCGCGCGGGTCCGGGGACTGATCCCCTCCCTGGCCGACGGCTGGATCAACCTGGCTCCGCAGGCGGGCATGCTTGTTCCGGATTCTGTCTCGCGCGCGGTGTCCACCGGTTTCCGCTCGTCGTCGTTCTCCCACCTCGGCCGCCACGGCGCCGCCAAACGCAGCGCCGATATCCTGCACGACGCCCGGGTGGCGGTCGCGGACCTGGTCGGCGCGGACCCGAGCGGCGTCGTACTGGGGCCCGATCGTGCCGTACTGCTGGCCTGGCTCGCCGAATCCCTGAGTTCCCGGCTGGGCCTGGGTACCGGGATCGTGCTGTCCCGCCTGGACGACGAGGCGAATGTGGCGCCCTGGCTCCGGATAGCCAACCGCTACGGAGCGCATGTGCGCTGGGCCGAGGTGGAGATCGAGACCTGCGAGATGCCGGGCTGGCAGTTCGAGGAACTCATCGGACCCACCGCCCGGTTGGTCGCGATCACAGCAGCCTCCCCGATCGTCGGCTCGGCGCCCTCGGTGCGAGTGGCGGCCGAACGGGTGCACGAGGTCGGCGGTCTGCTGGTCGCCGACGCGGTCGGCGCCGCGCCGTACGCGCTGATCGACATCGACGACCTGAACGCCGATGTGGTGGCGTTGAGCGCGCCCAGCTGGGGTGGTCCGCAGGTCGGTGCGCTCGTCTTCCGTGACCCCGCCTTCCTGGACCGGATCCCGTCCATGGCGTTGAACCCGTATGCGAAGGGTCCCGAACGGCTGGAGGTCGGTGGGCACCAGTACGCGCTGCTGGCCGGGCTCACCACCTCGATCGACTACCTGGCCGGACTCGACGAACGCGCCGGAGGCACCCGCCGGGAACGCCTGGAACTGTCGATCTCCTCGTTGCAGGACTATCACGACCAGCTGTTCGACCATCTGATGAGCACCCTGGAGAAGATCACCGGGCTGACCGTGATCGGCCGGGCGTCGACCCGGATCCCGACGGTCAGTTTCACCATCGACGGTATGCAGGCGGAGAAGATCGCCGCCGAACTGGCCGATAAGCGCATCAATGTACTGGCGGGCGCGCACGGCGGCAGCCGGTTACTGGACGCACTGGGTGTGAACGACGAGGGCGGCGCGGTGACCATCGGTCTCGCGCCGTACACGACTCGGCGTGAGATCGATCAGTTCGGCCGGGCCCTGGCCGCGCTCGGCTGACCGGCGCGCGAGCACCGCGGTCGCTTCGGGTGCGAGCGAGGACCCGCTGTGGTCACGTTCCGCCTAGCCGGCCGGCCCGCTCGTGCCGTCCGCCCCGATCCGCAGGATCACCTTGCCGAAGGTGTCGTGCTCGTCGAGCAGTTCGTGCGCCCGGCCGGCTTCGGCCACCGGGACCTCGGCGTGGATCACCGGTACGACCGCGCCCGTTTCCAGCAGCGGCCAGACGTGCGCGCGGACTTCGGCGATGATGTCGGCCTTGCTGCCCCGCCCGGTGGCCGGGCGGTCGCGCAGTTTGATCGCGCGCACCGTGCCGCGTTTGGCCATGAGTTCGCCCAGGTTCAATTCGGCGTTCAGGCCGCCCTGCATCCCGATCACGAGCACCTGTCCGTCGAGTGCCAGCGCCGCCACATTGCGCCCCAGGTAGGCGGCGCCCATATTGTCGAGGATGATGTCGGCGCCCGGGCCGCCCAGACCCTGTTCGGCCCGGATCAGGTCCACGAAATCGTGCTCCCGGTAGTTGATCAGGACGCTCGCGCCGAGTTCCGCGCAGCGCGCCAGCTTCTGCGCCGATCCGGCCGTCACCGCGACCCGCGCGCCCAGCTGTACTGCCACCTGGATGGCGTGGGTACCGATCCCGCTACCGCCACCGTGGATCAGCAGCAGTTGCCCGGAATGCAGCCCGCCGGTCATCACCAGATTCGACCAGACGGTCGCCGCGACCTCGGGCAGCCCCGCCGCCGCGGCCAGATCCAGGCCGTCCGGTACCGGTAGCACCTGTCCGGCGGGCACCACGACCTTCTCGGCGTATCCGCCGCCGGACAGCAGTGCGCACACCCGGTCGCCGGGAGACCAGTCGCGCACCCCTTCGCCGACCTCGGCGATCACCCCGGAACATTCGAGCCCCGGCACCGGAGTGGTCCCGGGCGGGGGCGCGTAGAGGCCCCGTCGTTGCAGCAGGTCGGCCCGGTTCACCCCGGCCGCCGCCACCTCGATCAGCACTTCACCGTGGCTCGGCACCGGATCCGGTGCAGCGGACCACTCCATGACCTCGGGGCCACCGAAACCGTTCATATTGATCGCGTGCACGGTCCCCATACTGCATCAGAAACAGCGGAGGGGGTGCCCGCGCCGGTCCGACACGGCTAGCGTGAGCGCGGTGAGCAGCTTCATCGACTTCCAGAACGAGATCTACCTCCAGGGGATGGGTGGATCGGTACCCGAACTGCCGATGACCGCGGCCGGTCTCGCGGAACGGGCCCGGGAGTTGCTCGACGACCGCGCGTACGCCTACGTGGCCGGTAGCGCCGCCGCGGAACGGACCGCCGCGGCCAACACCTCCGCGTTCGACCGCTACCGGATCGTGCCCCGCATGCTGCGCGGCACCAGCGGCCCCGGCGCACGCGACACCTCCGTCGAGGTCTTGGGCACCGAACTGGCCGCTCCCGTACTGACCTCTCCGGTCGGGGTGCTGGAACTGCTGCACGAGAAGGGTGAGGTGGAGGTGGCCCGGGCCGCCGGGGAACTCGGAGTGGGTACGGTCCTGTCCACCGCGTCCTCCGCCACCATCGAGGAGGTCGGCGAGGTCGCCCGTGACTGGTGGTACCAGCTGTACTGGCCCGCCGACGACGAGCTCGCTCGTTCGTTCGTCGAGCGCGCGGAGCGGGCCGGGGCCAAAGCCGTCGTCGTCACGGTCGACACTCCCTCGCTGGGCTGGCGCCCACGCGATCTCGAACTCGGCCACCTGCCCTTCCTGCTGGGCAAGGGGATCGCCAACTACCTGTCCGACCCGGTCTTCCGGGCGAAGCTCGCCGCGCCACCGGAGGAGAGCGAAGACGCCATGCGGATAGCGATCCTCACCTGGGTCGGTCTGTTCGGTAACCACAGTCTGAGGCCGGCGGATCTGGCCAAGGTGCGCGAATGGACCGATCTGCCGATCGCGGTGAAGGGCGTGCTGCACCCCGACGACGCCCGGCTGCTGGTGGATTCCGGTGCGGACGGCATATGGGTGAGCAACCACGGTGGGCGCCAGGTCGACAATTCGATCGCCGCGCTGGATGCCCTGGGCCCGATAGTCGGTGCGGTCGGCGACCGCACCGATGTCCTGTTCGACTCGGGCGTCCGCACCGGCTCCGATGTCCTGGTCGCCCTCGCTCTCGGCGCCAAAGCCGTAGGGTACGGCCGCCCCTGGGCCTACGCCCTCGGTATCGCCGGTAACGCGGGCGTACGTCACGCACTGCGTCTGCTGCTGGCCGATTTCGACTCCGCCATGGGGCTTTCCGGTTGCGCCGAGCTCGCCGGTATCACCCGCGAACTGCTCGCCGCCCCGCGCTGATCGAAACCGTGTGGTCCGGGTGCCGCCGGATTGCTCGGTTTCGGTCGCCACCGGCCGGATCGGTTACCATCGAGGTCTTGGAGACGTGGCAGAGCGGCCGAATGCACTCGCCTTGAAAGCGAGAGTCGTGAGAGCGACCGGGGGTTCAAATCCCTCCGTCTCCGCTCATGGCTGCGTGACCGGGCTCCGGCGCCGTACCGCCGTCCGTGCTCGAGCCGGGTCAGCTCGGTACCAGCATGGACGCGTGGTCCATTTCGAGCAGCAGCCGTTGCCAGTCGGCCGCCTGCTCGGGCACGTCGACATTCGCCTGTGCCAGCGTTTCCCGGAAACTCATGGCCCTCTCGAAATACGCGTGTTCCTCATCCGTGGTCAGCGGACGGTCCCGTTCTGCCTGCAGGGTGTGCCAGCCCTTGGGCGATTCGGCCCATTGACCCGTCGCTATCCGATGGTTTTCGAACAGCACTTCTGAGCGGGTTCGCACCCGAAGTGCGTCGACAGCTACCGGTGGCCGGTCCGATTCGAGCATTCGGAGCAGATCGGCCGAACCGTGGAAGCAGGCTGTCTGCGCGGTGCCCGGCACATACCGCCCCGCGCCGTAGCGCAGGCGTTCACGGAGGAACCGGGCCAGGACCGAGGCCTCGCTCTCGGCCCGCGAAACCGCGACGGCATCGATGACCGAACCATAGCGGTTCTGCTGGAAGCGGCGGATGCGTTGCGCTGCCCGCATCGGGTCGCCCGCGCCTTCTTCGAGGACGGCGGACCGGCGTCGAGCGATCACGTAGTCGATGGCCATGTCGAGCCATCGCTCGGCGATCGGATACAGGTGGTCACCGGTGGTGAAGTCGTCGCAGTCCCGCAGTGCCGCGAACTCCGGATGGTGGCGGACGTAGTCGTCGGCGATGAGCGGTATCGCTCCGCCCCGCTCTCGGAAGGACTCCGCGACCGCGTGGATCGTTGTCGTCTTGCCGGAACCGGGCTGTCCCACCACCGTGGTGAGCACGAGTCGTCCCGATGTCTTCCTGCCGCCGGCTGCTGCCTCCAGATGTTCGGGGGCTATCTCCTTGTCGAAGATGCGCTGCATATCACGCTCGGACAATGCGTAACGCTGGACGCCCTCCCGCAGTTGGCCCGCGAAATGGTGACCGGTCCTGCTCCAGTAATCGGTCGTGGTGTGCAGGGTATGGCGGATACGCCCGAGTCCCCCGTATACGGTTGCCGCCACAGCCGAACTCGTACTATTCACAACTTTCGATTGTTTCGGGGCGATGGAGATCGCCTTCTCCGCAGTGGCAATATGCGGCGGCAGCGATCTGCCTGGTCGGGCTTTTCCGAGTTGTGGGGACGCGCGAAAGCTCCAGGTATACGCCGGCGGACCGCCTGTTGCGTACGGTGGACACGTGACGCAATCGAGCGACGTAACCCCCGGCCCGGCCGTGACGCCGGCACCCGGGCGGTGGCCCGCCGTGCTGACCTGGCGTGCGCACGACGGCTCGCGGATGGAATCGGTTCGCGTAACTCTCAACGGCAAGCGGATCCGGGCCAGCGGCCGGATCATCGGTGGCGGTTGCGGCGAGCACAGTGCGTTCAGCGCCTCCTACGACCTGGTCACCGACGAGAACGGGGCGACCAGGCGGCTGTCGCTGAGCAGTACCACCGCCGCCGGGGAGCGGCACGCCTCCCTCGCCCGCGACGAGGAGAACTACTGGCTCGTCGATGCCACCGGGACCCATATCCGGTCCACGTTCGGTGGGGCGCTGGACGCCGATGTGGTGCTCAGCCCGTTCTTCAACACCCTGCCCATCCGCCGGTTCGGGTTGCAGCACGCCATGGAGGATGTGCAGGTCCCGGTGGTCTACGTTCGGTTGCCGGAGCTGACGGCGCAGGAGGCCGACCTCACCTACAGCAGCGCCGGGGACGGGATCAGCGTTCTCTCGCCGGTGTCCAGCGCCACCCTGACCGTCGACCCGGACGGTTTCGTTCTCGACTATCCGGGGCTGGCCGAGCGGGTCTGAACGCGGATCAGCCGACGGGGTCGAGCCGGGTGACGACTCCGCCCGCCCGCCCGGCCTCCTGTAGTTTCGCCAGCCAGCCGTCCGCGCCGGGGACGAGCGCGGTGATCTCCCAGCGGGCCGCCGCTTCGTAGCGCAGCCGGGCGGCGTGCCCGGCCGCGGTGAGGTCGGCCAGTGAGGTTTCGCCGCTCAGCTTCGTCCTGGCTTCGTGCAGTGCGGTCAGGGTTTCGTCCAGTACCGCGAGCAGCGCGTCGGAGTTGGGTTCGCAGATAGCGCGCACCAGATCGGGTGCGGTCCCGGCGACCCGGGTGCCGTCCCGGAACGATCCGGCGGCCAATCCCAGCGCCAGATCGCCGCCGCGGACGCCCGCCACCGCCAGTGCCTCGGCGAGGATATGCGGTAGATGCGAGATCCGGGCCACGGCGCGATCGTGCTCGGCGGCGATCACCGGGACGGCCACCGCCCCACAGTCAAAGGCCAGCCGTGTCACTCGTGTCCAGGTGGCCGCGTCGGTCCCCGGATCCACTCCCACCGCCCAGGCCGCGCCGCGGAAAAGTCCCGGATCGGTTGCCTGCCATCCCGATTCGGCGGTGCCGGCCATCGGATGTCCGCCGACGTAGCGACCCTCCAACCCGTAGCGCCGGACGGCCGCCGCGACAGGGGCCTTCACACTCACCACATCGGTCAGCGCGCAGTCCGGCGCGTGCTCGGCGATCGCGTCGAGCATCGCGTCGACCGCCGGCATCGGTACCGCGACCACGATGAGCGCATCGCTTCCGGCGGCCCGGCGCAGCACCGCCGGGAGGTCGTCGCCGACATCGAAACCCGAGGTCCGGGCCGCCGCCACGCCCGATGCCGAGCGGTTGTATCCCCAGGCGGTGCGACCGGCCGCGGTCGCCGCACGCAGCAGCGATCCGCCGATCAAACCGGTCCCGAGAACACAGAGCGCCGTATGGTCGTCAGCAGTCACCGGAACAGATTCGCATACGACTTCATCTAACGGCCCCGGGCCGACTACCGTTGCGCCCATGGCAGCACAGCGCGCGGGCACGAACAAGGCGGCGTCGGATGATTACGACGACGTGGAGGGGTTCGCGGTGGCCGTTGTCCGGGAAGACGGTACCTGGCGGTGCACCCCGCTGACCGAGGCCGCGCTCACCACCTTGTCCGCGGCGGAGAACGAGCTGAAGGCTCTGCGTTCCTCCGGTGCGGTCTTCGGGCTCCTGGACGTCGACGACGAATTCTTCATCGTGGTCCGCCCCGCTCCCAGCGGCACCCGGTTGCTGGTGTCCGACGCGACAGCGGCCATCGATTACGACATCGCCGCCGATGTCCTCGAGGAACTGCATATCGAGATCCCAGATATCGATCCCGACGAACTCGACGATGTCGAACCGTGGGAAGAGGGCGACCTGGGCATCCTGGCCGATCTGGGTCTGCCCGAACCGGTGCTCAGTGTGATCCTCGCCGAAACCGACCTCTATCCCGACGAGCAGCTCACGATGATCGCCCAGCGCCTGGGCTTCTCGTCGGAGTTCTCCGCGGTGCTCGACAAGCTGCCCCGCTGAGTTGAGCGTTTCGCTCTCCGATACCGAGATGGTGCGCACGGCCCTGGCCGTCGCCGCCACGGCCGATCCACGCGATGTACCGGTGGGGGCGGTGGTGTTCGACGGCCGGGGCCGTGAACTGGCCCGCGCCACCAATGCGCGTGAAGCCACCGGCGACCCCACCGCGCACGCCGAGGTGCTGGCGCTGCGCCGGGCCGCCGCGATCCACGGCGACGGCTGGCGGCTCACCGGCGCCACTCTCGCGGTGACGCTGGAACCGTGCACCATGTGTGCCGGCGCGCTGGTCGCGGCCCGGGTGGACCGGCTGCTGTTCGGAGCCTGGGAGCCGAAGACCGGCGCGGTGGGTTCGCTGTGGGATGTGGTGCGCGACCGGCGTCTGAACCACCGGCCCCAGGTACGCGGCGGAATCCTGGAGGCCGAATGTGCGGCGCTTCTCGACGACTACTTCCGGTCACGGCGCTGAGCGCTGTTCATGTGACGGCGCTGAGCGCTGTTCATGTGACAGCGCTGAGCGGGACTTCGCTCCGGGATTCGACGTAGAGCGCGAACCGGCCGAGGTGTGCGCAGGTCGCGGCCCCGATTTAGGGATACCGGGACGGTCCGGTATTCTGGCGGGCGGTGGCGTGTCCGAGCGGCCTAAGGAGCACGCCTCGAAAGCGTGTGAGGGGTAACCCCCCTCCGAGGGTTCAAATCCCTCCGCCACCGCTTCAGCCCCTCATCCGGATTTCCGGGTGAGGGGCTTTTTGCTGTGCGCGCACAGCCGCATCTCCGACCGCGGCCCTTCCGAGCGATGCCGACCGCCGCTACGTCGCTCACCGTCCGGTCGATCGATCCGAACAGAGATGTGGTCTCCGTCACGATCGCATATTAATGGAACAACAGTCCCGTTAGCTCGGTTGGGTCTCGATATGACAGCGACTGAGACCGGTTATCGGTCGATCCACGCGGCCGGCCGCCCGTTTCCGGCGCCCGAATCGCACCCGCCTCCGGCGCTTTCCGGCTCATACGCGCGACCCCGCCCGAATCGCCGCGCTCCGCACTGCCGCGATACCGCGTCCGGTGCGTTCGAGCGAACACCCGACCCATATGCCCCGCAACAACTCCGAGATCGGAAGAACCGATGAATATCAGCAGGAAACCGCTCGCCGTGCTCGCCGCGACGGTCGTCGCTGTCGGCCTGGCCGCCGCATGCTCACCCGCACCCGGCGAATCCGGCGGGCCGCAGACTTGGACCACCGCGTGGTCTGTCCCCATGCAGACCCCGAGCGAAGGGTTCGAACCGAATTGGGCCACCGACGGCTTCGCCGACCAGACGGTCCGGCAGGTGGTCCGGGCCACCGGGGGCGGCACCCGGGCCCGGGTCACTCTGTCCAACCTCTTCGGCGAGGACGAACTCCGGATCGCCGGGGGCACCATCGCACGTACCGACCGGGGTGCGCAGGTACACGCGGATACGACTCGGCCCTTGAAGTTCGCTGGTGCCGACTCGGTGACCGTGGCACCGGGTGCGGAAGTCACCAGTGACGCTTCCGAATTGCGGTTGGCGCCGTTCGAATCGGCGACGGTCACGCTGTATCTGGCCGATCCGACCGGTCCGGCGACTTTCCACGCGCAGGGGTATGCCAGTACCTATCGCGCGTCGGGTGATCATGTCTCGGACGGCGCGGGAACCGCTTTCACCGAAGCGACGCACTCCTGGTACTACCTGTCCGACCTCGAGGTCTCCGGTGGTCCCGAAGATGTCGAGACCGTCGTCGCGTTCGGTGATTCGATCACCGACGGCTTCGGATCGGACAACGACGGCGACAATCGCTATCCCGACGTGCTCGCCGAATCGCTCGTCGGGGACGGACCGGAGCGAACCGTGCTCAACGCGGGTATCGGCGGGAATATGATCCTGCGCGACTCGAAGTGGTACGGCGAGAGCGCATTGCGCCGCTTCGATCGTGATGTGCTCGGCACACCCGGCGTGGACACGGTGATCGTGCTCGGCGGCCTGAACGATATCGGTTTCTCCGAGGTCGATCTGCCGACCTACAAGCCCGATGCCGATGTGTCGGTGGACGTGGGCATGCTCTTCGCCCAGGTGCGGCGCGTGGTGCGG
>JABFXT010000559.1 GCA_013361595.1 Nocardia sp.
GTACCGCGCGCAGCGCCGCCAAGGCTCGCCATCTGGCGGCGCGTCCGGCCGCGAGTGTCGCGCATATGCGCGGTGAGGGATTGGGTGTGTTCACGCACGGCACCGCCGAGACCTTGAACCCGGTGAACGCCGAATCGGATAGCGAGTGGCCGGAACTGCTCGCGTACTTCCGGGATTTCTACGGCGACGACGCGTTCGACTGGGACAACGATGTGGTGTTCTTCCGCCTGCGTCCACACTGGACGACCGTCTACGCTCCCGATTTCGCGGAGCTCGCCGCACAGTGATCGCGCCACCCGGCCGATCGGGTGCCGGCCGGGTGATGCGGTAGCCGCCGGGGCGCCGGTGTCAGGAGTGCGGGCCCGGTGCGCTCGGCCGCCGCGCGGTGGACCGCTGGGCGACCGCCTCGGCCACTTCGTCGAGCGCGGTGCTGATCATCGCGCCGTAGGCGTCGCCGGGGAGGGCGTCCAGCCGTTCCCGTGCGGCGGCGAGCTGTTCCGCGGCGGCATCCCACGACCCCAGTCGCCGATAGTTGTCGGCCAGGTTCAGGTGCAGCGACGGGTAGAACCCCGCCACCCGCAGGTTCGCGTGATGCCGCTGCGCGCGGTCGTCGGTGAGTGCGTCGGTCGCGTCGAGCGCGCGGATATCCCAGGCCAGCGCCTGGGCGGGATGGTCGTAGAGATCGGCCAGGTAGTGCGCGAGAGTGCAGCGGTGCAGCGGGTCGCCGGTGACGCCGATCCCGCGCCAGATCTCGAGGAGGCGTTCGCGGGCGGTGACGATATCCCCGGATCGGCCGAGTGTGACGGCCGCGGTGATCGCGTTCATGGTGGTGTCGGAGGAGAGCTGTTCGGTAGCGGTCATCTGCGGGGTCCGTTCTCGTCGTCGACTACTGCGGGGTCGGCCGGCATGGCCAGGGTGGTGAGGTCGCCGTTGTCCGCGGACCGGACGACCACGGGGTCGGCGGGGCCGCCGATATCCAGGCGGACGTCGGGCCCGATGGCGGTGGCGACGGCCGGGTGCAGGATGGTGAACCCGAATACGAGCGCGCTGTCCGGGCCTGTCACCTGCGCGGACAGTGTGGTCGCCGGTTCGCTTCCGGTGCCCGCGACCGTGAGGGTGTCCGCCGCGACCGTGACGTGCAGATACCGGTCCCGCTGCTGCTCCAGCGCGTGCATCAGGTCGTGTTTGGCGACCACGGCGTGGGTGGGAGCCGCGGGCAGCGCGGCCAGCAGCCCGCGGTGGTCGGGAAACGGTTCGGCCAGCGTCCGGCAGGTGCGTACGACACCGTCGGCGGTCCGGAACCGGATGCTGTGTTCGCCGGCTTCGATAATGATCGAATGGGCACTCCGGATCTCCGGCAGCGCCGCGCTCAGGTCGGCGCCGTCGACCGTAGCGGCCCACTCGGCCGGTCCGGGTTGTTCGGGAACCAGCGTGCGGGTGGACAGCCGGTAGCGGTCGGTGGCGGTGAGCGTGAGCGATTCGGGCGCCGCCTCGACCCGCACACCGGCCAGCACCGGCAGGTCGGGGTCGATCCCGGTGGCGGCGAGTATCTGCTCGACCGCCGCCGCCAGCACCGGGCCGCGGACGGTCGCCACCCGCCGGCCGGCGGGTTCGCCGAGAGCGGCCTTGACCACTTCGGCGGTCCGCCGTGCTTCCCGGGTCCGCTGGAGCAGGCCCGCCACATGGGCGTCGACGATCCCGGCCGCGGTATGCGGGTCGGCCGCGAGTACGCGGGCGATCTTGTCGAGCGGCATATCGATGGCGCGCAGGTGGCGGATCGTCACCGCGCGTTCGAGCTGGGCGGGGGCGTAGTAGCGGTAGCCGGTGGCCGCGTCCACCCCGGCCGGTGCCAGCAGACCGGAGTCGTCGTAGAAGCGCAGCGCGCTGGCCGTGATACCGCACGAACGGGCGAACGCGCCGATGGTGATCAGGTCGGATTCGGGCACGCGCCCATCATCGGGCTTCGAGCGACCTGAAGGTCAAGGCCGCTCGTCGTTTCGCGGCATATGAGGTGGTCGAGGCAGCTGCTCGGGAAAGGCGCCGCGGCAGGGCTCGACACCGCCGCGGCAACCGGGATCAGCGAACCATGGGCAGGCCCCGATCCCCCGCAGCGACGCGGTTCACTGCCCTCGATAGGTGCCGAAGCTCCAGTAGTTGCCCTCCGGGTCGGCGACCGTGAACCCGCGCGACCCGTAGTCCTCGTCTTTCAGCCCGGCGACGGTTTCCGCACCGGCCGCGGTCGCTCGCGCGTACAGCGCGTCCGGGTCGGCGCATACGACATAGATCGATTCGGTGCCGGGTGTGCGCCGCTCCGGCAGCCCGCCGCCCTTGTTCGCGGTGCCGAACATGATCCCGCCGCCTTCCGGCCAGCGCATTTCGGCGTGTTCGACGATCGACGGGTCGTTTTCGCGCGCGTACAGCGCCGTCAGTTCGAAGCCGAATGCCCGGACCAGGAAGTCCGCGGTGCCGTGAGCGTCGGTGAAGGCCAGGCACGGCCAGACGGCCGGGGCCGGAGTGGTGGTCGTGGTGGTTTTCTCTGTTGCGGTCATGGTTTCAGCCTGGTCCGTCGGCCATCTCCGGGTCTTGGACGGATGGAATCTCCTCGGCCAGCCATTGCGTCGGGCTGCATCCGGCCAGCCGGGCGAACTCCCGGTTGAGATGCGGCTGGTCGTAGTAGCCGCAGGCGGCGGCTATCTGGGCGATCGAGACGAACGACGGGGTGTGCAGCAGCATCTGCTTGGCCCGCTCGAACCGCGCTACCCGTCCCGCGACCTTCGGGCTCAGCCCGAATTCCGCGGTGAAACGTTTGGTGAGGTACTGGCGGCTCCATCCGATACGTGCGGCGAGCGGTTCGACGCCCATCGTCCCGTGTGATCCCGCCACCGCCCGCCACGCCCAGCTCAGTTCCGGTCCCACGGACCGTTCGGGTACCAGCAGCCGGGTCAGCACCCGGTCGCACGCCGCGAATCGTTGTGGCCAGTCGGGCTGCTCCTGGAGTTCCTCCCACAATTGCCGTCCCGGTGCGCCGATGAGGTCGGCGAATTCGATCGAGGTGCTCCACAACTCCGCCGCGGGCAGCCCGAACAGGGCTCGGCTGCCCAGCGGAGTGAGTTTTATGGCCACTCCTTCCTGGGTGCCGTTGTGCGCGATCATCGCCGGGCCGTCCTGGAGTCCGCTGAGTACGCAGCGGTAGCCGTCCGGCGATTGGCGGGCGTCGGTCTGGCTGATCACATCGATGGCGGGCCCGATGGCGACGATGAACGTCATATGGCGCGAGGGCAGCCCGCGATGCAGACCCGCCTCGTATCCGGTCATGCGATAGCCGATGTACCGGTCGATGAGGGCGGCCAGTGCGGGCGCCGGGTGGGCCGTCACCACCTGTGAGGTCGGCTCCATTGGTGCCACGCTACGCCGACCCGTCCGTCTGCGGACCCGGGCGTGCCCGGGCGCGCGGCAAGGGAGATATCCGCGCGCCTACATGAACGCGCCACCGAACTGTTCGAGATCACCGAGCGGCCGGGGGACCGCCTGAAGTTCACCGTCTTCGCCGCGAGCCTGCGCGCAAGTGCCCGCACGCACAGTACGGCCGACCGCCGGCCCACCCGGCCACCCGCGTAGACTGCTGTCCTCGTGAGTCTCACCCTCGGAATCGTCGGCCTGCCCAACGTCGGAAAATCGACGCTGTTCAACGCGCTGACCCGCAACGACGTGCTCGCCGCGAACTACCCGTTCGCGACCATCGAGCCCAACGTCGGCGTGGTTCCGCTGCCCGACCCCCCGCTGGACAAGCTGGCCGAGATCTTCGAATCCGCCC
>JABFXT010000373.1 GCA_013361595.1 Nocardia sp.
CGCATGCGCGAAGCGCGAGTCTCGAGGCCTGAACGGCGAGACTGAGGGGGCCTCAACCCCGCGCGCGCCAGCGCGCCAAAAACACAGCACCTTGGCGAGCTGGCTCGTTACTCACCTTGGCGAGCAAGTCCACTTCTCACCTACGCGAGCAGCCCACCGACAGCACGCGGTGCAGAACCGTGGGGGAACGCGGGGAACCGCAGGGGAACCCATCCACCGAAGCAGTCCGACCGGGGAGACGGAAAGCCTGCGTGGACGGGTGCCCGGCCCCGGCCGCGCTCAGGAACGGTCGGCGCGGATGGCTTCGAAGACCTGCGGATCCACCAGGGTCGAGGTGTCGCCGAGTTCCCGGCCCTCGGCCACATCGCGCAGCAATCGGCGCATGATCTTGCCGCTGCGGGTCTTGGGGAGTTCGGGTACCACATGGATCTCGCGCGGCCGGGCGATCGGGCTGATCTCGCGGGCCACCTCGGCTTTGAGTTCGTCTACCATCGCGGCGCCGGTATCGGTGGCACCGGCGGTGAGGATCACGAATGCCACGATGCCCTGACCGGTCGTTTCGTCGGTGGCGCCGACGACCGCCGCCTCCGCGACGCCGGAGTGCCCGACCAGCGCGGATTCCACTTCGGCGGTGGAGATGCGGTGGCCGGACACATTCATCACGTCGTCGACCCGGCCCAGCACCCAGAGGTCGCCGTTGACATCGAGTTTCGCGCCGTCGCCGGCGAAGTACCAGCCCTGTTCGCCGAAACGGTCCCAGTAGGTGGCCCGGTAGCGTTCCATATCACCCCAGATGCCTCGCAGCATCGACGGCCACGGCTGATCCAGCACCAGATAACCGTTGGCCTCGGTCTCGCCGCGGCGCACCGCCCTGCCCTCTTCGTCCACCACCGCGGCCGTGACGCCGGGTACCGGGGTCATCGCGGCACCGGGTTTGGTCGCGGTGATCCCGGGCAGCGGGGAGATCATGATGGCGCCGGTCTCGGTCTGCCACCAGGTGTCCACGATCGGGGCGCTGCCGGATCCGATCACGTCCCGGTACCAGCGCCACGCTTCCGGGTTGATCGGTTCGCCGACCGACCCGAGCACCCGGATGCTGGACAGATCGTGCGCGTCGGGGATCTGGCGACCCCATTTCATGAATGTGCGCACCAGCGTCGGCGCGGTGTAGTAGATCGTGACGCCGTATTTCTCGATGATCTGCCAGTGCCGGTGCTCGTCGGGGAAATTCGGCGTGCCCTCGTAGAGGACCTGGGTGGCGCCGTTGGCCAGCGGACCGTAGACGATATAGCTGTGCCCGGTCACCCAGCCGACATCGGCGGTGCACCAGTACACATCGGTTTCGGGTTTGTGATCGAAGACCACGCGGTGGGTGTAGCTGGTCTGGGTCAGATAACCGCCACTGGTGTGCAGGATTCCCTTGGGTTTACCCGTGGTTCCCGAGGTGTAGAGGATGAACAGGGGATGTTCGGCGTCGAAGGCCTGCGCCTCGTGGACGGGATCGGCCTGCGCGACGGTTTCGTGCCACCAGAGGTCGCGGCCCTCGGTCCATTCCACCTCGGTGCCGACGCGGCGGACGACCAGGACGTGTTCCACGCTGGAGGGCACATCGCCCTTCGCGAGCAGCGCTTCGTCGACGGCTTCTTTCAGCGGTGCGGGATTACCGCGTCGCCACTGACCGTCGACGGTGATGACCAGCCGCGCTTCGGCGTCGTCGATCCGCTGGCGCAGCGCGGTCGGCGAGAAACCGGCGAAGACCAGCGAGTGGGGTAGACCCAGCCGGGCGCAGGCCAGCATCGCGACGACGGTTTCGGGGATCATCGGCATATAGATCGCGACCCGGTCGCCTGCGGTCAGCCCGAGTTCGGTCAGATAGTTGGCGGCCCGGCTCACCTCGGCGAGCAGATCGGAATAGGTGATCGTGCGGGAATCGCCCGGCTCACCCTCCCAGTGCAGGGCGACCTTGTCGCCGCGCCCCTCCAGTACATGGCGGTCCACGCAGTTGTAGGCGACATTGAGCCGGCCGCCGACGAACCATTTCGCGACGGGAGCATCGGTCCAGTCGAGTACCTGATTCCACCGTTCGTGCCAGTGCAGCCGGTCGGCCTGCTCGGCCCAGAACGCTTCGCGGTCCTGCGCGGCACGCTCGTAGATACCGGCATCGACATTCGCCGCGGCAGCGAACTCCGCACTCGGCGGGTAGGCGTCCGGGTGATCGGCGGTTTCGGTCATCTGAGTCACTTCCTTCGCGTTACCTGCACCATAAGGGGCCAACTGTGACCCTAGACTCTCGCTCCGGGCACTCGCGGTGATCCCGGGACGAATGGTCGCCGGTGCCCGGTGAGCGGCAGCCGCGGGCGGACGAACGGTGGGGTCATCGGCGTCCCCGGAGTTCACGAACCCGGCAGGATCGTGTGCCGGGGCTTATATTCGGCAGACAACTCTGCGGGGTGCCGAGGCAGCGATCGTGACGAGCCGGGAGGGTGTGTGAGGGGATCGTCGAGGGTGTTGCGGGCCGCCGCCCTGGTGGTGGTGCTGGTCGGCGTGACGGTCCTGCCCGCCTGCACGGTGACTCCCGCGCTCGGCGAATCCGTCGCGGTCAACGGCTCCGAACCGCAGAATCCGCTGGTGCCGTCGAATACCAACGAGAACGGCGGTGGGCGCATCGTGGACCGGCTGTTCGCCGGGTTGCGCCGGATCGCGGCGGACGGCAGCCTGCACGACGAGGTGGCCGAATCCATCGCAACCACCGATCAGCAGTTCTACCGGATCAGGCTGAAACCAGGCTGGACGTTCTCCGACGGGTCGGCGGTGACGGCGTGGTCTTTCGTCGACGCCTGGAATTACGGTGCCCTGATCACCAACGCGCAGTTGCAGAGTTACACCTACGCGCCCATTGCCGGGTTCGAGGATGTGCAGGCGGATCCGCCTCGTGCGCAGACCATGTCGGGGCTGCGCGTTCTCGACGATCTCACCTTCACGGTGGCGCTGAAAGAGCCGACGATCGACTTCCGGACCCGGTTGGCCTACGCCCCGTTCTATCCCCTGCCGCGGGCCGCCTATGCGGATATGGAGGAATTCGGCAGGTACCCGATCGGCAACGGGCCCTATCGGTTCGCCGGTCCCGACGCCTGGCAGCACGACGTGAAACTGGATCTGGTGCCCAACGAGGGCTACCGGGGCGGGCGTCCGGCTCGGAACAAGGGTCTGACCTTCGTTTTCTACTCGGATTTCGATGCCGCCTACGCCGATCTGCTGGCCGGCAACCTCGATGTGCTGGACACGGTTCCCTCCAGCGCGCTGACCGTGGTCGATGCCGATCTGGGGGAGCGCTCGGTATCGGCGCCGACCGCGCAGAACCAGTGGATCGGCACCCAGCCCGGACTGCCCCATTTCGGCGGTGAGGAAGGGCGGTTGCGCCGGCACGCCATTTCGATGGCCATCCAGCGACAGGCCATCGGCGACAAGATATTCCGCGGTACCCGCGCGCCCGCCCGCGACTACACCTCTCCGGTGCTACCGGGGTACAACGGCGAGCTGCCGGGCGCGGAGGCGCTGGACTACAACCCCGACGAGGCGCGGCGGCTGTGGGCGAAAGCCGACGAGATCTCGCCGTGGAGTGGCCGTTTCGAGATCGCCTACAACGCCGACGGCGATCATCAGGCCTGGGTCGACGCGGTCGCCAACAGTATCAAGAACACGCTCGGCATCGAGGCCGTCGGCGCGGCTCTGCCGACGTTCAAACAGCTGCGGGACCAGGTCACCACGCGAACCGTCGGAAAGGCGTTCCGGTCCGGGTGGCAGGGCGAC
>JABFXT010000554.1 GCA_013361595.1 Nocardia sp.
CCCTTCATGACGATGCCGTCGGGTCCGGCCGACACCGTGCGCCAGGGCAGCAACAGCAGGCTGCCGCGCCCGGGGAGTTCGACAGCCCGGCCCGCCGGTCCCTGCTGTTCCGGGGCGCGATAGGGCCCGAGCAGATCGATCAGCGCGTTCACCTGATCGCGGGCGGCACCGAACACCTCGTCAGGGGCGTCGGCCGAGACCGCGAGGTCCTGGAGCGTACGCATGGCCTCGACGAATTCGCCGAACTCCGGCCCGACCCGGGCCGGGGTGATCTTCGGGAACCCACCGTGCCGCTCGTACCGATCCTCGTCGACAGCGCTGTCGTCGATCGTCGGTTGGGTCTGCTCACTCATATACGCACCGTAACTCTGGGTTATACGCCGTCCAAACATTTCGGCTCAGATGTGGTGAACTCAACGGCCCACCGGCGCCGCCGCCGCGCCTGATGTAATCACCCCATGACGTTCAATCCGACGCTGTGGCGCGAAGTGGCCGGGTTCGAGAACCTGACCGATATCACCTACCACCGCCACATCGAACAGGGCACCGTCCGGATCGCTTTCGACCGCCCCGAAGTGCGCAATGCCTTCCGGCCGCACACCGTCGACGAACTCTTCGCCGTCCTCGACCACGCCCGGATGACCGCCGACGTCGGTGCCGTCCTGCTCACCGGCAACGGCCCCAGCCCCAAGGACGGCGGCTGGGCCTTCTGCTCCGGCGGCGACCAGCGCATCCGCGGCCGCAGCGGCTACCAGTACGCCAGCGGCGACACCGCCGACACAGTGGACCGGGCCCGCGCCGGACGGCTCCACATCCTGGAGGTCCAGCGGCTCATCCGATTCATGCCCAAGGTCGTGATCGCCCTGGTCAACGGCTGGGCCGCCGGCGGCGGCCACAGCCTGCACGTGGTCTGCGACCTCACCCTCGCCAGCCGCGAACACGCCCGTTTCAAACAGACCGACGCCGATGTGGGCAGCTTCGACGGCGGTTACGGCAGCGCCTACCTCGCCAAACTGGTCGGCCAGAAATTCGCCCGCGAGATCTTCTTCCTGGGCCGCACCTACACCGCCGAGGACATGCACGCCATGGGCGCGGTCAACGAGGTGGTCGACCACGCCGAACTGGAGAACGTCGCCCTGGAGTGGACGGCGGCGATCAACGGGAAATCCCCCCAGGCCCAGCGCATGCTCAAGTACGCGTTCAACCTCGCCGACGACGGCCTGGTGGGCCAGCAGTTGTTCGCCGGTGAAGCCACCCGCATGGCGTACATGACCGACGAGGCAGTCGAAGGCCGTGACTCCTTCCTGGAGAAACGAGCCCCCGACTGGACCCCCTACCCCTGGTACTTCTGACCCCCGAACCCGAACCCACCGCACCGAGCCACCCGGCCCGTCTCTCACGGGCGTGCCCAACTCCCCACATCCCACCCACGCACCGAACGTCGTGACCGTTCACACCACCCCCCGGCCCACCCTCCCGAAACGGCCCACCCCAGCCCGCCCCCTCGGCGCAAATCGGACACACTCCACCCGCCTCGCCCCTAGACTTTCCGACGATGGACATCCTCAGCAGCCGCATCATCCTGCGCCCCCGGGACTACGCGACCACCCTCGCGTTCTACCGCGATTCCCTCGGCCTGGCGATCTATCGCGAGTATCCGGGTGGGACCGTCTTCTTCGCCGGGCAGTCGTTGATCGAGGTGGCGGGGCACGGCGCGGACGGGTCGGCTCCGCGTGGGTTCGCCGGAGCGATCTGGTTGCAGGTGCGTGATGTGGCCGCGGTGGCGGTGGAGCTGACGGTCAACGGGGTCTCGATCGACCGGGCGCCGGTGACCGAACCGTGGGGCCTGGTGGAGATGTGGTTGACGGACCCGGACGGGGTGCCGATCGTGCTGGTGGAGGTGCCGGAGGACCATCCGATCCGGCGGGACAACCGCTGAGCCGGTGCGGGTGGGAGGTTTTCTGCCGGGTTGCCAACCCCCGGCCCGCCGGGCGACGATACGATCGGATGGCCGCCCGATCACCGACGCCCGGTGCGACCGCTTTCGTACCGTCCGACGAGTGAATCGCAGTCTCATGCCTGGCCCAGCCCTTTTCGATCAGCCGGCTCCGGCCTCCTGTACCGGCAGCATCGTCCCCTGCTGTCCGCTTTCCGGCGGTCATGACACCATCGCTGCCGTGTGCGAGCGCAGCGAGCGAATCACGGCTTTCCGGCCAGCCGGGGACAGGGCGCGGCCGTGACCAGAACCTTGCGTACGCTGCCGATACCCACCGGCAGCGGAGTCAGTGATGTGTTGCCGCATCTGCGGCAGGTGCTCGACGGCAGTGGTTCGGCGGCCTGGTTGCCGGTGCCGGCCAGTGATCGTCGCGAGGCCCGCCGGTTGGGTGACGCGCTCGCTCCCGGCGAACCGATCGGCGACGATATCGCCCTGGTGGTCACCACCTCGGGTACGACCGGGGTGCCGAAGGGTGCCATGCTGACCGCGTCCGCGTTGCGGGCCAGCGGTGATGCCACTCATGAACGCCTCGGCGGCCCGGGTAGCTGGCTGCTCGCCCTGCCCACTCATCACATCGCCGGATTGCAGGTGCTGTTGCGGTCGTTGCTGGCGGGCACCGAACCCACCGTGGTCGATGTGTCCGGCGGTTTCCTGCCCGAGGCGCTGGCCGGTGCGATCGCGGGTATGCGCGGTGAACGCCGGTACACCTCGCTGGTTCCGACCCAGCTGATCAAGGTCTTGGAGGCCCCCGCCGCGGCAGCGGCGCTGGCCGAGTTGGATGCGGTGCTGATAGGTGGCGCCGCGATTCCCGCCCCGGTTCACGAGCGGGCCCGGGATGCCGGCATCAATGTCGTGCGCACCTACGGGATGAGCGAGACCTGCGGTGGTTGCGTCTACGACGGGGTACCGCTGACCGGGGCGCGGGTGCGGATCGAAGACGATCGCATTCTGCTCGGCGGCGATATGCTCGCCGCCGGTTACCGCAATATCCCGGATCATCCGGCTTTCGCCGAGCCGGGGTGGTTCCGTACCGACGACGCCGGTGTTTTCTCCGACGGCGTGCTGCGGGTACTCGGCCGGCTGGACGAGGCGATAAGCACCGGCGGCCTGCTGGTGATCCCGCAGGTCGTGGAGGCGGTGCTGGCGACTCATCCTGCCGTTTCCGAGTGCGTGGTGCTCGGTTTGCCCGACGAAAGGCTGGGACAGCGGGTCGCGGTCGCGGTGGTGCCCGCGCCGGGGACCGCGCCGACCCTGGACGATATCCGCGCACACGTATCGGCCGAGCTGGACTCGGTGGCGGTTCCGCGCGAACTCACCCTCGTCGAGGAGATCCCGCTGCTGGGTCCGGGTAAACCCGATCGCGGCGCACTGCGCAGGCAGCTGGCCGAATCGCCGTCCTGAGCGAGCGGTCCGCGACGGTGTCGCCGCGGACCGGGCTCGCCGGATCAGAGTTCGTCGTCGCCGAACTCGTCGTCGTAGTCGTCACCCAGTGGGACGGGAACAGCCTGTTCGGCGATATCGGCCGGATTCGCGGACCATTCGTCCCCGCCACCGACCAGGGCCGGTTCATCGGGAATCGGCATATCGTCGGGAACCGAGCGGGGGTCGATATCGGTGTACGGGGCATCGTCGGGGTAGGCCGGTGCCGCCTGTTCGGCACGATCGGCTTCCGGTACCGCATCGAAGGTGCCGGGTTCGATCCGGGGCAGTTTGTCGCGCTGGGCCATAGTGGGCTCCTCTCCTCCGTATAGGCCTCGGCGTGCGACTACCCACCGAGAGGAAGATCAGTCCAACGCCGTCGAGCATGCCCCTG
>JABFXT010000298.1 GCA_013361595.1 Nocardia sp.
TGTTCAGTCCCGCGGTCCAGGGCAGTGGCGAACCCACCAGTGTCAGCGCCGACGCGGCCGCGGCGGCCTTCGAACAGGCCGGGATCGGTCCGACCGAAATCGACGTCGTACAGCTCCAGGACACCGAGAGCGGCGCGGAGATCATGCATATGGCCGAATGTGGGTTCTGCGTGCACGGGGCGCAGGAGGAGATGATCGCCGCGGGCGCCACCGAGATCGACGGGTGGCTGCCGATCAACACCGACGGCGGCTGCATCGCCAACGGCGAACCCATCGGCGCCTCGGGGCTGCGGCAGGTCCACGAGATCGTCACCCAACTACGCGGTGCGGCCGGTGAGCGGCAGGTCCCCGGAGGTCCGCGCACCGGCTTCACCCACGTCTACGGCGCACCCGGGATCAGCGCCTGCACTGTTCTTTCGGTCTGAGGTCGAGGTCGCATATGAGTACACGGACACTGCCGGATCTCACGGAATTCACCGATTCCGCCCGGGCGTGGTTGCACGGGATCGCCGCGCCCCGCGCGGAAGCCGCGTGGGGTCACGGTGACGATTCGGTGGCCGTCTTCGAGAACTGGACCGCCGCAGAGGAACGCCGGCACACCGACACCATCCGCGACTACGAACGCGCCAAGTACGACGCGGGCTGGGGCGCGCTCGACTGGCCGGCCGAATACGGCGGACGCGGTCTGCCGATGTCCTATGTGCTCGCCTTCCGCCGGGCCGAAGCGGAGTTCGAGATACCTCGCCGAACCGAAATGTTCTCGGTGACACAGCAATTGGTCGCTCCCACCATCGAACAGTGGGGCACCCCCGACCAGCGCGAGCGCTATGTCCGGGCCATGTTGCGGACCGATCTGATCGCCTGCCAGCTCTTCTCCGAAACCGAGGCGGGCTCCGATCTGGCGGCGGTCCGGACCCGGGCCGCCCGCAATACCGACGGCACCTGGACACTCGACGGCCACAAGGTGTGGACCTCCGGTGCCCGCGTCGCCGATCTGGGGGTGGCGGTCTGCCGGACCGATACCGCCGCGGCCAAACACGCGGGACTCACCGTCTTCCTGGTCCCGATGAACTCGCCCGGCGTGACCGTCCGGCCGATCCGCCAGATGACCGGCGGATCCTCGTTCAACGAGGTCTACCTCGACGGTGTCGTGCTCGACGACGGACTGCGTCTCGGACCGGAAGGCAAGGGATGGCCGGTGGCGCTGACCGTACTCGCCGCCGAACGCCTCGACGGCGCGACGCTCGGTCTGGCCAATGCCGACCGGGCGGTGGCACTGGCCCGCAACCTGGACCGGCCGCTGTCGGAGACCGAACGCGACCGGGTCGCCGATCTGGTCACCCGCAGCTATGTGCAGCGGGTGGCGGGTATGCGGGTCGCGGCGGCCGTGGTCGCGGGGCGCGATCCCGGACCGGAGGCATCGGTGGGGAAGCTGCTGGCCACCGACACCATGGCGCGCACCTCCGAGGTCGTGCGACTGCTGCTCGGCCGCGATCTCGTCGCCGATTCGGGGCGCTGGGGCACCTTCGCCTGGACCGAGCACATCCTCGGCGCCCCCGGTTACCGGATCGCGGGCGGCACCGACGAGATCCAGCACAACATCATCGCCGAGCGGGTGCTCGGCCTACCCAAGGAGCCGCGCCCATGACGCTGGAAGCCCGTGTCCGTGCACGGTTGGCCGCCGAGACCGGGGCCGGGCTCACCGGATTCGAGCGGCTGCCCGGCGGCCATTCCGGACTCACCTACCGCGCGCTGACCACCGGCGGAACCTATGTCGTGAAAGCGGTGCCCGAAGGCCGCCGCCCGATCGGCCGCCACGATATGTTGCGCCAGGCACTGATCATGCGCGCGCTGGCACCGACCGAAGTACCGGTGCCACGTATCGTCGTGGTGGACGACAGCGAACCCGCTTGGTTCGCCATGGAATTCGTCGCCGGCGAGTCACTGGAGCCGGTGTTGGACGATCCGGCGGTCGCCTCCGATATCGCCGCGGCCCGCATGCGCCGCGCAGCGGAAGTACTGCCCCGGCTGCATACGGTCGCCCTGGATACCGTCCCCGGAATCGAGGCGGCACTCACCCCGGCCGACGAGCTCGCCCGCTGGGCCCGCACGCTCGGCGCGGTACCACCGGAACTGGTCGGCGGTGGCGACCGGCTGCTCGAGTTGCTCGGCCGCCGGATCCCGGAACCGGTGCCCCCCACTGTGGTACACGGCGACTATCGGCTCGGGAATATCATCGCCGCCGGTACCGAGCCGGTCGCGCTGATCGATTGGGAGATCTGGAGCGCCGGGGACCCACGCGTCGAGCTGGGCTGGTTCCTGGTCTTCGCCGACGGCACCAACTTTCCCGAGGTCGGTCGCATCGTGCCGGGCCTGCCGAGTGCCGCCGAACTGGTGGACCGCTACCGCGCCGGCGGCCCCGCGTTACCCGAACTCCCCTGGTTCGATGCTCTCGGCCGGCTCAAGATGGCCGCCATCATGGGGCACAACCTGCGGCGACACCGGGAGGGCCGGCACCACGACCCGGACCAGGAAAAACTACCCGCCACCATCGACCGCCTCATCGAGACCGGAACCGCGCTGCTCGCCGGTTGAGGTCCCTAGTTCAGGAGCCGCACTGTGGATTTCTCCTACTCCGCCCGCACCCGGGACCTGCTCGGCAGACTCGGGCATTTCATGAACGATCATGTCTATCCGGCGGAGCCGATCTACGACGCGCAGATCGCCGCCGCGGACAATCCGCACGAACAACCGCCGCTCATGCGGGAATTACAGGCCCGGGCCAGAGAGGCCGGACTGTGGAACCTTTTCATGACCCACGACGGTTTGGGCGCCGGGCTCACCAATCTCGAGTACGCCCCGCTCGCCGAAATGGTGGGCCGATCGATCATCGGCAACGAGACGATCAACTGTTCGGCACCCGATACCGGCAATATGGAAATCCTGGCCATGTTCGGCACCGAAGAACAGAAGGCGCGATGGTTGCGGCCACTGCTGGATTGTGAGATCCGGTCGGCATTCGCGATGACCGAACCCGCCGTCGCCAGTTCCGACGCCACCAATATCACCTCGACCATCCGCCGCGACGGGGACGAATACGTCCTCAACGGCCGCAAATGGTATATCTCCGGAATTCTGGACCCGGACTGCGAGCTCATCGTCTTCATGGGCAAATCCGATCCGGCGGCACCGGCCTACCGGCGGCAGAGCATGATCCTGGTACCCGCGGACGCGCCCGGAATCGATATTCTCCGGGATCTGCCGATGTTCGGATTCCACGACCGGCTCGGGCACGGCGAGGTGCAGTTCACCGATGTCCGGGTACCCGCGGCGAATATGCTCGGCGCCGAAGGCGACGGTTTCGCGATCGCACAGGGCCGGTTGGGCCCGGGCCGGATGCACTACGCGATGCGGGCCGTGGGCATGGCCGAACGCGCACTGGAACTGATGTGCCGCCGCGCGCTGGAGCGCACCGCGTTCGGTGGCCCGCTCGCCGACCGGGGTGTGGTGCGGGAGTGGATCGCGCGCAGCCGGATCGAGATCGATCAGATCCGGTTACTGGTCCTGAAATCGTCCTGGCTGATGGATAACGCGGGCAATGCGGCGGCGCGCTCGGAGGTGGCCGCGATCAAAGTGGCCGCCATGGAGGTCGCGCACGCCGTGGTCGACCGGGCGGTGCAGACCTTCGGCGCGGCGGGGGTCAGCAACGACACCGTGCTGGCCCGGATGAACGCGATCACCCGCGCATTGCAGATCGCCGACGGTCCGAACGAAGTACATCTGCGCACC
>JABFXT010000311.1 GCA_013361595.1 Nocardia sp.
GATCCCGCTCGGGCCGATTCGAACGGTTCGGCGTATCCGTCGGCACCGGACCGGCCGTCGCGGTGGACACCCGCTGAGGCCGGTCCCGTCCGGGATCAGGCGGCCGTGCCGATCGACTCGTCGCCCTCGGGTTCGGCGAGTGCCTGTTCGCGCAGGGTCCGCAGCGTTTTCGCGAGGATTCGCGACACCTGCATCTGCGAGATATCGAGCCGTTCGGCGATCTGGACCTGGGTCATGTTCGCGAAATACCGCCACACCAGGATCTGCCGTTCCGAGCAGCCGGTAGCAGGGATCCTCCCCGCCCAGCCGGGCCAGTACCGCCGGCGGCGAGGTGTCGTCGTCCTGGTCGTCGGCACCGGCGTCCAGCGAATTGCTGGTATGAGCGTTACCGGCGATGAGCGCGCGGGTGACATCGGTGAGATCGGCGTCGAGTTCGGTCGCGATCTCCCGCGCGGTGGGCATCCGGCCGAGCCGCTGGTACAGCGTTTCGGTGGCCGGGCCGATCCGCAGGTGCAGTTCCTTGGTCCCGCGCGGCACCCGCACCGCCCACGTGTGATCGCGGAAGTGCCGGCGCACCTCGCCCATGATGGTCGGGATCGCGAAGGACAGGAACGAACTGCCCCGCGACCGGTCGAAGCGATCCACCGCCTGGACCAGGCCGAGCCGCGCGATCTGGAGCAGATCGTCGAACGACTCGCCGCGGCCGGCGAACCGCCGCGCGATATGTTCGGCCAGCGGTAGGCAGCGGTGCACGATCTGCTCGCGCATCGCCCGCCGACGCGGATCCTCGGCCGCCAGCTCGTCGAGTTCAGCGAACAGCGGCTCGATATTGTCGTAGCTGTCACCGTTCCCGGACGTATTGCCGGTACGCGCCGGCCGGTCGGCCGGGCGATGGTCGGTCGCGGATTCGGTTGTCTCGTTCACCGGAGGCTCCTCGGGCTTTCCCAATCGTCTCGTCGGATCAGGGGTACCCCGATCGCCCGGTAATCGAAACGTAATCTGAAAAACCCGTGAGTGCGACTCCGCGACATGCGTCTGAGCAGGGCCGATCGCACAGATTGGTGATCCGCGTGTTTCGGAGGCCCGAAAACGGTCATGCGCCCCGACGGCAGGCGCCGCAGTCGCGCGGCGCGGACCGTCCAGCGGAGAAACGGAGGACCGATGACCATCCAGGACACCATCGCCCAACTGCACCAGGACATCACCACCGCCGAGGATTCCGGCGACGAAGCGGCGGCAGCCCGGCTGCGCCGGGAACTGGAGACCGCGTTGCGCTCGGCCGGGGATCCGGACACCGGGCAGCAGGGCGCGCAGTAGCTCACCGGACTCGCGGGCGGGGGCCGGGCCGGCCCCCGCCGCGCTCACCTCGGAGGTGGCGTGACCGTGGTCGTGCAGAAGCCCTGACAGCCGGCCGGGGTCGGCGTCACCTCCGCCGGATCGCCGCCGAAATCCGCGGTGCTCACCAGGATCATCACCAGAATCGCCACCCCGACCACCAAGCCGAAGATGATCAGCGTGGGCCACAACCAGGTCCGCATCGGTTGCTCCTCGGTCAGCGGGACGACTGGCACCACGGTACCCGCGGGATTGATCGCGTCCTCGGGATCCACCGGATTCGCCGGATTCACCGGACTCTGCGGATCGAGCGGGTCCGCCGGATTGAACGGGCTCACCGAACTCGGCGCGGCACTCTCGTCTTCGGCCTTCACAAACCACCTCCAGTGGGTCTCGCGGGCCGGATACCCCGATTTCCGCTGCGCTCACGGATCGGATCCGCCGGGAAACCGGCCCCCGCCCGCTATCTCGGCGCCGGAGGCTGGGACGAGATGTAGATACTCCAGTCCGGAAAACCCCACCGCCCGTTGCGCTCACCGTGCTCGATACCGCCGCCGTAGGTTCCGCGACAGCCGATACCGTTCCAGAGCTTGACCTTGCGATCGGTGAGGTTACGGACCGATACGCGGCCGATGGCACCCACCGTACTGAGATCGATACAGCCACTGGGGTTGTCGATGACCTTTTCCACCCGGCTCCCGTCGACCGTCCACCGCAGCGCGACCTGCCCGGTCGCGGCATGCGCGGTATTGCCCACGGCCGAGGTCGTCACCACCGCGAACACCAGCGAAACCAGAGCCATCACAGAACGACGCATGCAAGAACCTTCCTGACAGGGAGGACATCACACTCGTAAACCGATCGGGCGCCGACCATTACAGCCGAACCGACGCGCGGTCTCCCGCCGACGCGCCGGTGTCCGGCGCCGAAAAAGCGCGCGCACTGCGCCTTCGGATCGGCCGCCGGATCCGGCCGCCGGAATCCGCTAGGGGTGAAATATATTCTGACCAGCGGTTTCGAGCCGAAAACCCGCCCGGATCACCGCTCCCACTCCGCGATGCCCGTCGTACGCTGCGGCAATGGCCCTTACCGTTGCGGGGCCGCCCCGTCGCCCGGCGGAGTCGTCGGGGCCGATCCCTCAGAGACTCCTCACGGTTGTCATACCGACGCCCCACCATCGCCCGGCATTCTTCTCCATGACCAGCGGATTCCCCGGCGAAAGGTTCGGCAGATGCACGATCTACTCTTCGCGGTCCCCACCATGATCGCCTTCGCACTTCTGATGCTCGCGGAGTGGATCGCGAGCCGGATCGATCCGGACACCCGGCCCGGCATACACGGCTACGACGGCAGGGAGGTGGCGACCAATATCGTGACGTTCGTACTCGGCCGGGCCACGAAACCGATTCTGACCGCGATCAGCACCGTGGGGCCGCTCGCGCTGGCCGCCGCCCTCGCCCCCATTCATCTCGATACCGGGACCTGGTGGGTGTGGCCCCTGGCCTTCGTGCTGGTGGACTTCTGCTACTACTGGGCCCATCGCGCGGATCACCGGGTGCGGCTGATGTGGACTTCGCATTCGGTGCACCACTCGTCGCAGTATTTCAATCTCACCACCGCGATCCGATTGCCCTGGCTGAATCCGTCGATGCTGGTGCGCGGCATGTTCTTCGCACCGGCGGTACTGCTGGGGATCCCGGTGTGGATGGTGCTCCTGATGCAATCGTTGAATCTGGTGTTCCAGTTCCCGATCCACACCGAACGAGTCGGGTTCCTGTGGCGGCCGATCGAATACCTCTTCAACACACCGTCACATCACCGCGTGCACCACGGTTCGAACAACCCGTACCTGGACAAGAACTACGGCGGTGTCTTCATCGTCTGGGACCGGTGGTTCGGCAGCTACGCCGACGAGATCGAGCCGGTGCGGTACGGGCTGGTGCACAATATCGACACCCGGAATCCGATCCGGGTGAACTACGGCGAATTCACCGCGATGCTCCGCGATATCAAGAACGCGAAGACCTGGGCGGGCCGCTTCGGCTATCTGCTCGCGCCACCCGGATACCGCGAACAGGTGTCTGCCGGTTCGGAGTCCCGCACAGTCGGCCGGCATCTCGATGTTCCGCTCCCGGTCGCGCCGGTCACGGTCGGAACAACACCGCCGACCGGTGAGCGCGTGACGCCGGTCGGCGCAGTCGATGACCGCACCGGACCGGCTCCGGCACTGCGGTAGCGAGCCGGGTGATCGAACAAGTCCTGCCGGCCACCGGCCCGCCATGGGCGCCGGGATCCAAGGCATGATGCGCAACCAATGGTTGCGTATCACGCCTTTCGGCGCTACGGTCATACGCAACCAAAAGTTGCACATTGGAGGAAACGTATGGAGTACGGCAGTATCGAACGCGAGATCCACGTGGCAGCCTCTCCCGAGGTGGTCTTCGAGGTGGTCAGCCGGCCCGAGCACATCGCGCAATGGTGGACCGACGATGCCGGATTCGAACCGGTACCCGGCGCGATCGGCGAGTTCGTCTGGGGTGAGCGCGAACAGGTCGCGCCGATGTCGGTCGTGGAAGTCGATCCGCCCCGCCTGTTCTCGTTCCGCTGGTGCTACCCCGGCGACACCGTCGATGATTCCGCCGGATCGCTGCTGGTCACCTTCGAACTCACCGCGGTGGGAGACGGAACCAGGATCCGGCTCACCGAGACCGGCTTCCGGGAAATGGGCTGGGCGGACGCGCTGGCACAGGCAGAGCACCGCGAACATGTCACCGGCTGGGACCTCTACCTCCCTCGCCTGGGTGAATACGTCACCCGGCTGGTCTCCACCCGGTGACCACCGCAGTCGACGACGACCTGTGGTCCGCCATCGGCGACCCGACCCGCCGCCGGATGCTCGATCTGCTGCTCGCCACGGGCGAGGGCACCGCCACCGCTCTCAGCGAGCGGCTACCCGTGACGCGGCAGGCCGTCGCGAAACATCTCGGGGTCCTCGACCGCGCCGGACTGGTCCACGCCACCGCCACCGGCCGGGAACGCAGATACCGGGTGGACGAGGCACAACTGGCCCGGGCCGTCGCCCAGCTGTCCTCGGTGGGAGCGGCCTGGGATGCCCGGCTGCGCCGGATCAAGAGTATCGCCGAGACCATCCAGCGGACCCGGGACCAGCGGGGCGGACCGCAGTGAATTCCGTTATCGCAGAGCGAAATACATTCGGAGAGAGCAGGTATCGACCATGGTGAACATTCTGCACCGGATCGGCGTCGAGGCGGCGCCGGCCGAGGTGTACACGGCTTTGACCACACCCGACGGGCTGGCGGGCTGGTGGGCGTCGGACACCCGGGGCAAAGGCAGCGATATCGGCGGGCTGTTGCAGTTCCGCTTCGTCGCCGGCGGTTTCGATATGAAAGTGGCCGATCTGATGCCGGGCGAGCACGTCCGGTGGGAGGTGGTCGACGGCCCCGCCGAATGGGTGGGCACCCATATCGACTGGAAACTCACCCGATCCGGCACGTACACCGTCGTACTCTTCGAACACGAGGGCTGGCGGGAACCGGTGGAATTCATGTACCACTGCAGCACCAAATGGGCGGTCTTCCTGCTCAGCCTGAAGGCACTGGTGGAAACGGGTGCGGGCGCTCCGGACCCGCACGACGTGAAGATCGACGACTGGAATTGACCGCCCCGGTGTGATCGGTTCACCGGGCCCGGCGCCGCGCGCGTTCCAGTTCGACCGTCGCCGCCCGGACAGCGTCCCGGGCGGCACGATCGGCCTCCCGGGCGAACCGGTGCCGGGTCTGCACGGCGGTGAGCTCGGCGCGCAGCTCCGCCAGCCGGGTTTCGGTGGCACCGAGCTGGTCGGCGGCCTGTCGGGCCGTCCGCTCGGCGGCGGTGAGAGCCTCCTGCGCGGCCACCTCCGCCGCTCGGGCCTGTTCGCGTTCACGCTGCCGGCGTGCCTCGGCCCGCGATCCGTGACCGTCGGTGGCGGTTCCGGCGGAACGTCTTGTCTTCCGTCGCGAACCGGCGGCGGCTTCCGGTGCGTCCCGGACGACGCCGAGGTCCGGCCCCACCGAACCGAAACCCGCGTAGCTCTCCGCCACGGCCGAGGTACCGGTCCGGACCCGCTCGGCGATCGCCGAATCGGCCAGCGCCGCGGTGAGCGTTTCGCTCACCTGCCGGAGCACCGCCGCCGAGACGGGTCTGCCCTGATCGGCGACCACCCGGCCCGCTCGGTCGGCCAGCGCGTCCACCACCTGCCGGCGCTGCCGGGTCAGCTCACGCAGGCGCGCACCGGATAGTTGCCGCTGCGCTGTCCGGAGCTCGGCGCCGAGCCGGAACAGGGCCTCGATCTCGCCGGGCGCGCTGCGCACCAGCATATTCACCGTCCAGGCCGCGACCGTTGGTTTGCGCAGTGCGGCGATGGCCGCCGCCAGCTCCCGATCACCGGCCTCCGTGGCCGCGGCGGCGCGAGCCCGGCGCGCGGCGACGAAGTCCTCGGGCGCCAGCCCGTACAGGTCGGCAGCCACCTCGGCCAGGCTCATACCGACCGAGCCTAGAGGTCGAACTTCCCGGCGGTCTCGATCGCGCGTCGTTTCCGCAGGTCGCGACGGCGTCTTCGGTGCCGCTGATGAAAACTGTGGGGATGGGTGCCCCCACCACCGAGGTTTCGGCCCCGCGACGGCACCGCAGGCTGTTGCGCAGTGGCGTGTGGTCGGTGTATCTGCTGGCACTCGTCGTCGTGACGGTGCTCTTCGGCCCGCCGATCCAGCGGATCTATCAGGCGCTCTGGATCGTCGCCGGTATCGCGGCGTTCACACCGGACCGCCCCTGGCGCGACCAGGTACGCATTCTCGTCGACTGGGTCCCGCTGATCGCCACGCTGGTGGTCTACGACCACAGCCGGGGCATCGCCAACACACTCGGGATGCCGGTGCGGGTGCGGGAGCCGGCCCTGGTGGAACGTGGACTGTTCGGGGGGACCGTCCCGACAGTGTGGCTCCAGGAACAGCTGGCCGGCGACGGCGGGCGCCCCTGGTGGACGGTGCTCACCGGGCTGGTGTACTCCAGTCATTTCCTGGTCCCGTGGCTGGTCGCCGCCATTCTCTACGTCAAATCGCGGGAGCGCTGGGCGAAATATATGCGCCGGATCCTGCTGCTGTCCTATCTCGGCCTGCTGACCTACGTGCTGATTCCGGCCGCGCCGCCCTGGTACGCGGCTCGGGTCGGGGTGATCCAGGCCGAGATACACCGGGGTACCGGTTTCGGGTTCCGGTTGTACTCGGTCGATATCGGCGCGGACTGGCTGGCCGCGCACAGCAATCCCGTGGCCGCCATACCGTCCCTGCACGCCGCCTTCGCGCTCCTGGTCTCGGTCGCGTTGTGGCCGTCGGCCCGGCACTGGTGGTGGCGTGTTCTCCTGGCCGTCTTCCCGGTGGCGATGGGGTTCACCCTGGTCTACGGCGGTGAGCACTATGTGATCGATGTACTGCTCGGCTGGGTGTACGTCGGGCTGGCGATCCTGCTGGCCCGGATGTGGGAACGGCGGCGGGCACCCGCTGCGCTGCCACCGGCGCCGGCGACCGGGGCCGCCGGCAGCGGCTGACCGAGCTATCGCTACCGGCCGGCCCAGGGTCCGAGCAGCAGGGTGCAGGCCCGGCGCATATCGGCCACGGCCTGATCCGGACCGAGCTGGCCCGCCGTCGCCCACGTCAGAATGCCGTAGGCGCACTGTTCGGCCAGCCGGGCCAACTGCTGGTCCGCGGCATCGGGTTCGGTGATACCGGCGGCGGCGATGATCCGGTCACGCATCGTATTGTCGACCGCCACCGTTCCGGCCGACCGGACGGCATTCGCCGAGACCAGCATGGCCCGGCCGAGCAGGGGCCGCCGGAGCAGGCCGGTCACCGCGGATTCGAGGAGATCACCGACCGCCTCCACCGGATCGCCGGGCGGATGCGCGGGCAGCGGCAGATCGGCGACGGCCGATTCCAGGACACCTGAATAGAGATGGTGTTTGGACGGGTAGTAGCGGTACAGCGTCCCCAGCGCGACCCCGGCCGCCGCGGCGACATCGGACATCTGGACCCGTTCGAGTCCTTCCTCGGCCCCGAGACGCGCGGCCGCGCGCAGGATCGCGCGGCGCCGGGCGTGCTGGCTGCTGGTGGTCGCCCGGCCCGGCTCCCGGGGTTCGGCAATCCGTGGCACTGTGTACCTCCGATCGGAAAAGTAGAATTCACTCTAGTATTTCCGCGCTGCCGGTTGTAGAACTGGGTGTGGCCGGACCGCGGACCCGAACGGAGATACAGCTATGACCCATCTCGACCCTGCGCGCTACGGCCCCTGGGCAGTGATCACCGGAGGCTCCGAAGGCGTGGGCGAATCGTTCGCGCTGCGGCTCGCCGAATCCGGGCTCCACCTGCTGCTGGTGGCCCGCCGCCCCGGTCCGCTGGCCGAAACCGCCGAGAAGTGCCGGGCGCTGGGCGTCGAGGTCCGCACCCTCACCGCCGATCTCACCGCACCGGACGCGGCGACAGCGGTACTCGACGCGGTCTCCGATGTCGAGGTCGGGCTACTGGTCCACAATGCCGGGGCCAACACACACAGCGCCGATTTCCTCGACGGCGACCTCACCGCCTTCCAGCAGGTCGTCGACCTCAACATCACCACGCCGCTGGCCCTGGTCCACGGATTCGGCAACCCGATGCGAGACCGGCACCGCGGCGGCATCCTGCTGGTGGGCTCGCTGGCCGGATATCTGGGATCGCGGCGGCATACGGTCTACGGCGGCGTGAAGGCCTTCGGGCGGATCTTCGCCGAGAGCCTCTGGCTCGAGCTCCGCGAAGCCGGTGTGGATGTACTCGAACTCGTCCTGGGAGTGACCCGGACACCGGCGATGGAACGGGTCGGCCTCGACTTCGACATCCCCGGGATGCCGGTCTCCGAACCCGCCGAGGTGGCCGCCGAGGGTCTGGCCGCGCTGGGCGAGGGGCCGGTCCATATCATCGGCGCCCATGAGCAGCTCGCGATCCGGCGCAGCGATCCGGATCGCGCCGCAGCGGTGCTGGGAGCCGATCGGATGATGCGCCGCCTCATCGGGGCCGCCGAGGACCGGCGCCGGTGAGGGTCGGCCTCTCCACCCCGATCGTGGTCCGGGTCCCCGGAATCGCCTCTCCCTGGGAATCGAGTGGCGGCCCCGCCGAGCTGGCCCGGATCGCGGAAACCGCCGACGCCCTCGGCTTCGACCACCTGACCTGCTCGGAACACACCGCGATCCCCGCCGCCGACGCCGCCACCCGGGGATCCACCTACTGGGACCCGCTGGCGACGCTGTCCTATCTCGCGGCCCGAACCGACCGGATCCGCCTGGCCACCTCGGTCGTCGTCCTGGGTTACCACCATCCGCTGGCGCTCGCGAAGAGCTACGGCACGCTGGATCGGCTGAGCGGCGGCCGGGTCGTGCTCGGTGTCGGTGTGGGATCGCTGGAAGCCGAATTCGCACTCCTGGGCGCGGAATGGCCGGACCGCGGCGCGACCGCCGACCGCGCGCTCGCCGAACTACGCGACGCGTGGGGCCGGCGCGAGGTCGGCGATTTCGTGGTCGATCCGGCCGCGACCTCGACCACCGCACCCCTCTGGGTCGGCGGCCGCACCCGGCGATCGCTGCGCCGCGCCGTAACCCTGGGCACCGGCTGGGTGCCGTTCGGCCTGGCCCCGGCGGCGCTGTCCGCGCATTTGCGCGCAGTAGACCTGCCACCGGATTTCGAACTGGTACTGAGCCCGGGTCGCGCGCTGGATCCGCTGGCCGACCCCGGCGACACCCGGCGGCGACTGACCGGATTGCGCGATATCGGCGCCACCGTCGCCGGCTGCGCGGTCCGGGCCACCGATATCGATCACTACTGCGACCAGCTCGCGGCCCTGATCGCAGTGGCCGCTCCGCTCTGAGACCCACATCGGAAGGAAAACTGTGGACGAGGATCGCCTGGCACGCCTGGAAGAACGGGTACGCCGCCTCGAGGACGAAGTCGAGATCACCCGGCTGCTCGCCTCCTACGGCCCGTTCGTCGACGCCGGCGCCGCCCCGGCGGTCGCGCAGCTGTGGACCGAGGACGGCGAATACGACGTCGAGGGCTGGTCCATGCGCAATCGGGCGGATATCCACGCGATGGTCGAGTCGGCGGCGCACCGGTCCCTGATCGACGCGGGTTGTACCCATTTCCTGGGCCCGGCCCGCGTGGTGCTCGACGGCGACGAAGCGACAGCGGTCTGCGAATCGCTGCTGGTGCGCCGATACGACGACAGCTACCGCGTATGGCGGGCGGGTGCGAACAGTTTCCGGCTCACCCGTACCGCGGCGGGCTGGCGGATCACCCAGCGCCGCACCCGCGCCCTCGACGGCGGCACCGAGGCCCGGGAGCTACTGCTCGACAACGTCTCCCGCAACGCCGGCTGACCGGCCCGGGACCCCGCCGAGTACGGCCGGGTCCCGGTGCCGGCTCATCCGGCGACACTCGCGGGCCGGACGGCCGGGGCCAGCGACGCCGGACCCAGCCCGAGGTGATCACGCAGGGTGGTGCCGGTGTACTCGGTGCGGAACAATCCGCGGCGCTGGAGTTCGGGCACCACGAGATCGACGAAATCGTGGAAGGTACCCGGTGCCTGGGCGGCGGAGAGGATATAGCCGTCCGCCTCGCCGCCGGTGAATCCGGCTTCGATCTGATCGGCGATCTGCTCGGCGGTCCCGACGAATTGCGGCAGCAGTACCCCCTGGGCGTACAGCTTCCCGATATCGCGCAGGGTCAGGTTCTCGGTGGCGCTGAGCCGGCGGGCCACCTCGAAAAGTCCCTGTGTACCCGGGACGACGAGCTCCTCGACGGGAGCGTCCAGATCGTAGCGGGAGAAATCGTGATCGGTATGCACCGACAGCGTGATGAGCCCGGAGATCGGATCGGCGAGTTCGTTGTGGAAGGCCTGTTTCTCCCGGGCGATCGCCTCGGTCTCCCCCACGAAGGGGACGAACGACGGGAAGATCTTGATGTCGTCGGGGTTGCGGCCGAAGTTCACCGCTCGCGATTTCACATCGTCGTAGTAGGCACGCCGGCCCTCCGGAGTCGGGTCGATCTCGAAGATCGCCTCCGCCCACCGCGCCGCGAAATCCTTACCCACCGGCGACGAGCCGGCCTGGATGATCACCGGGCGGCTCTGCGGGGAACGTGGCACGGTCAGCGGACCACGGGTCCGGAACCAGGTGCCCTCGTGATCGACGGTCCGCACCTTGTCCGGGTCGGCGAACACACCGGAGACCTTGTCCCGCACCAGCGCGTCGGCATCCCAGCTGCCCCACAGTTTGTAGGCGACCTCCAGGAATTCCTGGGCGCGTTCGTAACGCTCGTCGTGCCCGAGATGCTCCTGCGCGCCGAAGTTCTGTGCCTCGGCCTGGTTCAGCGAGGTCACCACGTTCCAGCCCGCCCGGCCGCCGGACAGGTGGTCCAGCGTCGCGAAGATCCGGGCGACCTCGTAGGGGTGGAAGTAGGTGGTGGACTTGGTGATCGCCAGCCCGATCCGGTCGGTCACATTCGCCAGCCCGGCCGCCACCAGCGACGGGTCCAGCGTCGCCGACGCCTGGGTACCGCTCTGCAGCGGCACCCGGATATCGTTGCCGTACCGCACCGGTGTCGCCAGCAGGTCGGCGAAGAACAGGAAATCGAACTTGCCCCGCTCCAGGGTCCGGGCCACCCGCTGGTAATAGCCGGGTCCCAGATAGTCGGTCTCCGACGCGGGATGACGCCACGCCGCATGCGAATGCGTGACGTGCGAGGCGATCAGGAAGCCTGCCAGATGGAGTTCACGGGACACGGTCGGCTCCTCGACGGTCCGGGCCGGTGACGGCCGGAAATGGATACGCCGTCGGCTCGATCGCCGACGACGCGTGCTGCGGGTTTGCTGCCACGCCGACGAGTCTCGGCGGCCGGGCCGGCGCAGTCACCGATTGCGCTCGAGCTGATGCTGAGCGGCCGGGTGTCCCGGCTCGGTACCGTCGGCGCGCAGCAGCCGGGCCAGTATCTCGGTAGGCGGATTCGCGATCAGGTCGGCGGGCGCCCCGGCCGCCACGATCTCCGCGCTGTCGAGTACCGCGATGCGATCACAGCGGGCCGACCGGCCGCGCAGATCATGGCTGATCGATACCAGTGTCGCCCCGGTGCGCTCGCGATAGTCGTCCAGCTGGTCGAGGATCCGCCGGGCGGTGGGTTCGTCCAGCGCGGTGGTCACCTCGTCGCACAGCAGTATCCGCGGCTGCGCCAACAGTGCCCGGGCCAGCGCGGCACGCTGCAACTGACCACCGGAGAGTCCGGCCGGCGGCCGGGCCGCCTGCTCCGGGCCGATCCCGAATCCGGCCAGCAGATCCGTCGCGGCGGCGCGGGCCTCGGTACGGGTCATCCCGCACAGGCCGGTCCCGGTGGCGGCGACCTGCTCCAGCACGCCCCGGCGCGGGTCGAACGAGGCCGCCGACTCCTGCCATACATATTGGATATCGGCGAGTTGTCGCCGCGATCGGCGGCGCAGCACCGGTAATCGCTCCCCCCGCACCGTGATCTCACCGGCGTCCGGGCGAGTGAGTCCGGCGATACACCGGGCCAGTGTCGTTTTTCCGGCACCGGATACCCCGACGAGTCCGAAGTGCTCCCCCGGCCGCAGATCGAGATCGACGCGGTCGAGGATCACCCGGCCGCGGTATCGCACCGTGAGATCGCGGATCCGCAGCGCCGGTTCGGCCGATTCGGCCGCGACCGGTGCGGTGACCGGCCGCCGCGCCGGGGCGGCCTGGATCGAGCCGCCGGCGACCAGCCGCCCGGCCCGGACGAACAGGGTGCGGTCCGCGACCCGCTCGACCGCGCGCGAATCGTGGGTGATCAGGACCACGGCCGGGCCCGCGGAACGCAATCCCGCCAATCCGTCGAGTAGTAGGGCACGGGCGAGTGCGTCCAGGCCGGCGGTCGGTTCGTCGACCACCAG
>JABFXT010000546.1 GCA_013361595.1 Nocardia sp.
GCCCTGGACAAAACCGAGGTCGCGACCACCGACGCCGACCGCGACCAGACCACGGCGTGGAACACCTACGCGATGCCCGGGCTGCCCGCGACCCCGATCTCCTCGCCGTCGATCGGGGCCCTGGAGGCGATGGAGGAGCCCGCGCCCGGTACCTGGCTGTACTTCGTGACGGTCGACAAACAGGGCACAACCCTGTTCACCGAGAGCTATTCCGAGCACCTGCAGAACATCGAATTGGCCCTGGAGAGCGGAATCCTGGACAGTGGGCGCTGATCCGGCGGGGCCGCGCCGCGCCGCCGTACTCGGCAGCCCCATCACCCATTCGAAGTCACCGCAGCTGCATCTGGCGGCCTATCGCGCGCTGGGGTTGGACTGGACCTACGAGCGAATCGAGTGCACCGCCGCGGAACTGCCCGGACTGGTGGACGGGCTCGGCCCGGAGTGGGCCGGGCTGTCGGTGACCATGCCGGGCAAGGAGGCCGCGCTCGCGTACGCGCAGAGCCGTACCGAACGCGCCGTACTCGTCGGTTCGGCCAACACTCTGGTCCGCACAGCGACCGGCTGGCATGCCGACTGCACCGACGTGGACGGGGTGCTGGGCGCGTTGCGTGGTGGTGGCGTTCGGCAATTGACCGAAGCGGTGGTGCTCGGTGCGGGCGGCACCGCGCGACCCGCCCTGCTGGCCCTGGCCGAACTCGGTGCGCGGGCGGTCACAATCGTCGCCCGGGACGCCGGCCGGGCGGCGAATGCGCGGGAACTCGCCGAGCAACTCGGTGTGCCGGTCCGGGTGATCGGATTCGACGCGCCGGAACTGTCCGCGGTCTGTGGCAGCGCGGGTGCTGTGGTCAGTACCGTCCCGTATCCGGCGGCCGCGGCGGTCGCCGCGTCGGTGGCCGCCGCGCCCGTGGTACTCGACGCGCTGTACAACCCGTGGCCCACACCGCTGGCCGAAGCGGTAGCGGCCGCCGGGCATACCGTGATCGGCGGTCTGCGGATGCTGCTCGAACAGGCCTACGGTCAGGTCGAACAGTTCACCGGTCGGCCCGCGCCCCGGGAGGCGATGGCCGCGGCGCTCGCCGAACCGGGATGAACGGCTGCCGGATCCCGGTGAATATCTGTAACGGGTTCTAGTTCGGTGCGCGGGGCGTTATGGTGATCGGCATGACTGCGTGGTTGTTGCGGGCACTGGCGCTCGGTGGACTGGCCGTCGTGCTGCGGGTACTCCTGGGGTTCGCGATGGGATACATCCCGACGTACGGAGTGTGGTTGCGGCTGCTGTGCCTGGTGGTACTGATCGGCGCGGCGGTGGCCTGGGGCCTGCGCGACGGTCGGGCCGACCGCCACGAGCATCCGAATCCCGAGCACGGTACGGATCTGACGATCCACTGGCTGCAGACCGCGGTGGTCGCCGGTATCGGCTGCGGCCTGGTGTCCTGGCTGCTGGATTTCCTGCCGAAGTTCGACCTCGGCGACGGCGGGCTGCTGTTCGAGGCCACGGCCGCGTCGGCGTTCATCGTGCTGCTGATATTCGTTCCCGGGCTCATCGGGGTGGCTGTCGGCCGGTGGCTGGGCACCCGCGACAACGAGCGTGTCGCCGGTGGT
This sequence comes from Nocardia sp., assembly GCA_013361595.1. Taxonomy (GTDB): domain Bacteria; phylum Actinomycetota; class Actinomycetes; order Mycobacteriales; family Mycobacteriaceae; genus Nocardia. Next base: position 1,603 of record JABFXT010000546.1, read on the forward strand.
GTTCCGCCCGCTCTGGGTTCACCGGCCTGACCGTACCCGCCGTATCCGGCGGACTCGCAGTAGAACGGCCGGAAATCCGGCCGCACAACAGTTTCGAGGGCCACGATCCCAGCGATCGCGGCCCTCGACCTGTCACTTCGTCACGGGTCCTACCGTTTCACAGCAGGATCGCGCCGCTTCCGCTCGATCCGGCGCCCGCGACCGCCGAGTACGCGGCGGCCAGCAGGGCCGGGTCGGGGCCTTCCAACCGGCCCGGTTTGCCGAGTCCGTCGAGCACGACGAAACGCAGTACACCGGACCGGGTCTTCTTATCGGTCTGCATACTCTCCAGCAGCTGGGGCAGCGCGTCGGGATCGTAGGTGGTGGGCAGGCCGACGCTTTCCAGAATGCTGCGATGCCGGTCGGCCGTGGCATCGTCGAGCCGGCCGGCCAGCCGGCCCAGTTCGGCCGCGAAGACCAGACCCACCGATACCGCCGCGCCGTGCCGCCAGCGGTAGCGCTCCCGGCGTTCGATCGCGTGGCCCAGCGTATGGCCGTAGTTGAGGATCTCGCGCAGCGCGGACTCCTTGAGATCGGCCGCGACCACCTCCGCCTTGACCGCCACCGCCCGGCGGATCAGCTCCGGCAACACCTCGCCGGTCGGATCCAGGGCGGCCTCCGGATCGCGTTCGACGAGGTCGAGGATCGCCGGGTCGGCGATGAAACCGGCCTTGATGATCTCCGCCATACCCGCGACGATCTCGTTGCGCGGCACAGTCTCCAGAGTCACCAGATCGACCAGTACGGCGGTGGGTTCGTGGAAGCAGCCGACGAGGTTCTTACCGGCCTCGGTGTTGATCCCGGTCTTACCGCCGACCGCGGCATCCACCATGGCCAGCAGTGTGGTGGGGACGTGCACGATCTTCACGCCGCGCATCCAGGTCGCGGCGACGAAACCGGCGAGGTCGGTGGCCGCCCCACCGCCGAGACCGACCACCACGTCGTTGCGGGTCAGCCCGATCCGGCCGAGCACCTCCCAGCAGAAACCGGCGACCGCCAGCTCCTTGCCCGCTTCGGCATCCGGGATCTCGATACGGTGCGCGTCGAGGCCCGCCTCGGCCAGCGCGGTGCGTACGACCTCGGCGGTCTCGACCAGTGAAGGCTGATGGAACAGGGCGACGGTCCGCACCCCGCCCGAACCGGTGACCACCTCGACCAGGTCTCCGAGCAAACCGCGGCCGATGATCACCGGATAGGGCTGGGCGGTGCGGACCTCGATACGCGTCGGTTCTGTCACGTGTGCTGCTCCGATCCTGTTTGTGGCTGCTCGGCCTGGTCTCGTTGCTGTCGGCGGGCCCGGGCCCGCCGGGCGCGCGCCCGCCGCGACCGGCCGGGGGTACGCAGGCCGTTCTCGGTGGACTGGACGGCGGCGGGCTGGGTGCCGCCGTCTCCGGAGCCGGTGGGGTTCGGTTCCCCGGCGCCTTCACCCCCAGGTGCTGCGCCGGTGGGTGTCGCGCGTTGTGCCGCGGCCCGGCGGGCTCGGGCCCGGGCACGCCGGCGGGCCCGGGATCTGCCGGTGCGCTGACCGGTCGTGCCTTCAGTGCCCTCGGCGTCCGGGGTATCGGTAGTGGTCCGGACCGATTCGAGCGATAGTTTGCCGAGAATCGAGCGGACCACGCGGCCGGGGCTGCGACCGTCGGTACGCACGCGCACCGAGGTCACTTCACGGTAGAGGGGCCGTCGGGTGCGCATGAGTTCGCGGTATTTGGCGCCCGGGTCGGCACCGCCCAGCAGCGGCCGGTTGGTGCTCGCTCCCGTACGGCGCAAGCCCTCGGCGATGCTGATCTCCAGATACACCACGGTCCGGTCGCGCAGCCGGGCACGCGTACGTTCGGAGAGCACGGCGCCGCCACCGAGGGAGACGACACCACCGCGGGTATCGAGCGCCGCCCCGACCACCTCCTCCTCGATCCGGCGGAATTCCGCTTCCCCGTCGGTGGCGAAGATCTCCGGGATGCTGCGGCCGGCGACCTCCTCGATACCGGCATCGGTGTCGTAGAGTTCGACGCCCAGTTCCCGGGCGAGTTTCCGGCCGATCGTGGTCTTACCCGCCCCCGGCGGGCCGATCAGCACCACCACTGGGCCGTGCGGATCGGTCTGGTCGGTCATTACGCCGGGTCGGCGACGGTATCGCCCGGGTTCAGATGCGGCCGCCCGCTGATCCGTTTCACGTAGCCGTCGAGATTGCCCACGGTCTCGCCGAGCGAATCGCCACCGAACTTCTCCAGCGCGGCCTGCGCCACGACCAGTGCGACCATCGATTCGGCGACCACCCCGGCGGCCGGGACCGCACAGACATCGGAGCGCTGGTGGATCGCGACGGCTTCCTCGCCGGTGGACATATCGACCGTGGCCAGGGCGCGCGGAACCGTGGAGATGGGTTTCATCGCCGCCCGCACCCGGAGCGCCTCCCCGTTCGTCATCCCACCTTCGAGACCGCCGGCGCGGTTGGTGGACCGCAGCACACCGTCGCTGCCGGGGCGCATCTCGTCGTGGGCCTGGCTGCCGCGCCGCCGCGCGGTCTCGAAGCCGTCGCCGACCTCGACGCCCTTGATGGCCTGGATCCCCATGAGCGCCGCCGCGAGCCGGGAGTCCAGCCGGTTCTCGCCGCTGGTGAACGAGCCCAGCCCGATCGGGAGACCGGTGACGACCACCTCGACCACACCGCCCAGGGTGTCGCCGTCCTTCTTCGCCGCCTCGATCTCGGCGATCATGGCCGCCTCCGCGTCGGCGTCGAACGCCCGGACCGGGCTGTTGTCGATCGCCGCCAGATCGCCACCGCCGGGCACCACTCCGGTGGTGTTCGCGGCCGTACCGATGGACACCACATGGGAGACGACCTCCACTCCCAGCGCCTGGCGCAGGAAGGCGCGCGCCACAGTGCCGGCCGCTACCCGGGCCGCGGTCTCGCGGGCGCTGGCACGCTCGAGCACCGGGCGGGCATCGTCGAAACCGTATTTGAGCATGCCCGAGTAGTCGGCGTGACCGGGACGGGGGCGGGTGAGCGGGGCATTGCGGGCCAGATCGGCCAGTTCGTTCTCGTCCACCGGATCGGCGGACATCACGGTGGTCCACTTGGGCCATTCGGAATTCGCGATCTCGATCGCGACGGGTCCACCCATGGTGCGGCCGTGGCGGACACCGCCGACCACGGTGACCTTGTCGGCCTCGAACTTCATCCGGGCGCCGCGACCGTAGCCCAGCCGTCGGCGCGCCAGCTGTGCGGAGATCTCCTCCGAGGTCACCTCGACACCGGCGACCATCCCCTCGAGGATGGCGACGAGAGCGGGTCCATGGGATTCTCCAGCAGTTATCCAGCGCAGCACGCCGACTATCTTCCCATGTCGGCGCGACGGACGGGGGAGGCGGTCGGTGGTGCTCATCGGCCCGGGAGGCGCCCTGTTCCCGGGATTGCCACGGGGTCACCACGGTATGAGCCCCAGAAGTGTCGCGGCACACATCGACGGACCGTGTGCGATCGCCGGTTGGGGATGTTCGCGCGCGGGTGCTCGCGGGCCGGTGGTATACCGGGCGTGACCGTATATCCGGCGGCCGGCACCGTGCCCGAGGAGTGTGCCCGCCCCGGCGGCAGCCGTCAGCACCGGTGCCACGAGCGCCGAACACGCCCAGGCGTGACCGCCGCCCAGGCCCGCGGCCGCACCCAGCCCGACCGCCAGCTTCACATCACCGGCGCCCAATGCCGCCGGACGGATCAGGTGGATCAGCAGATACGGTGCCGTGAGCAGCGCCGCGCCCCGGCCTGCGGCGAGGAAATTCCCGGTCAGCGCGGCGTATCCGAGGACGGCGACGGCTCCGGGAACGGTCAGCGAATCGGGTAGCCGCCGGGAACGGATATCGCTGATGCTCAGCGCCGCGCACCAGGCGGCGAGGGCGAGGTAACCGATGATCGTCACCTCTCCACGATTGCGAGCGGCCGGTCCGTGCGGGGGCGTAGAAAGCGATTTGTGGACAACCCGGCGTACCGCGCCGGATTGTGAATATCTGCCGCTCCGGATCTCCCCGGCGGTGCCCGCCGGTCGGACAGCCCGTGTGCCAGGGCCGGGTCGGCGGTACTTTTGTCCCATGTCTGCTGATGCCGGCCGTGGCCCGCTGGTCCGGCCCGATTTCGCTGCCCGGCGCGGTGCGCTGCGCAATCTGCTGGTGGAGAACGAGATCGACGGCCTACTGGTCACCGATCTGGTCAATATCCGCTATCTCACCGGATTCACCGGCTCCAACGCCGCGTTGCTGGTGCATTCGTGGGATACCGCCGGCGCCGAGGACCGCACCGTGATCGCGACCGATGGCCGCTACGACACCCAGGTCGCCGAGCAGGTCCCCGATCTGCGGGCCGAGATCGCGCGGGCGGTTGCCCGCCGGGTGGTGGAACTGGCCGGGGAATGGCAGTTCGGCCGGCTGGGTTACGAGAGCCATATCGTCACCGTCGACCAGCACCGGGCGCTCCTCGAACTCGGCTCGGGCCTGGAGTTCGTGGCCACACCGGGGCTGGTCGAGCAGTTGCGCATGGTCAAGGACGAGTACGAGGTCGATCGGTTGCGCAGTGCGTGCGCGGTCGGGGACGGGGCGCTGGCCGCGCTGCTGGAGACCGGAGCGCTGCGGCCGGGCCGCACCGAGCGCCAGGTGGCGCGGGATCTGGAATGGGCCATGTTCGAACGCGGCGCCGCCGGAGTCGCGTTCGAGACCATCGTCGCCGCCGGAGCGAATTCGGCCGTTCCGCATCATCGGCCCACCGAGGCCCTGCTGGCCGCCGGTGATTTCGTCAAGATCGACTTCGGTGCCGTGGTGGACGGCTACCACTCGGATATGACCCGGACCTTCGTTCTGGGTGCGCCCGCGCAGTGGCAGCGTGAGGTGTACGACCTGGTGTACGCCGCGCAGCGGGCCGGTCGCGAAGCATTGCGGCCCGGGGTGCCCTGTGCCGATGTGGACGCCGCCGCCCGCGAGGTCATCGCCGCCGCCGGTCACGGCCCGCTGTTCGTACACGGTCTGGGGCACGGGGTGGGGCTGCGCATCCACGAAGCGCCCGGAATCGCCAAAACGGGCACGGGTACACTCCTGTCTGGCGTGGCGGTGACCGTCGAACCAGGTGTGTACTTTCCCGGCCGCGGCGGGGTCCGGATCGAGGACACGCTCGTGGTGCGCGAAGGGGGCCCGGAACTGCTCACCAACACCAGCAAAGACCTGATCGTCGTCGGATGACGACGGTCGCCCGAGAACCGAGGAGACCCGAACACCGTGGCGGACACCAGCGACTTCAAGAACGGCCTCGTGCTGAAGATCGACGGTAATCTCCAGCAGATCGTCGAGTTCCAGCACGTGAAGCCGGGTAAGGGTCCCGCGTTCGTGCGGACGAAGCTGAAGAACGTGCTGTCGGGCAAGACCGTCGACAAGACGTTCAACGCCGGTGTGAAGGTGGAGACCGCCACCGTCGACCGCCGGGATATGACCTACCTCTACCACGACGGATCCGATTACGTCTTCATGGACGGCGAGACCTTCGACCAGATCGCCATCGCGGAGAGCGTTATCGGGGAGCAGGCTCGCTTCCTGCTGGAGAACATGACAGTGCAGGTCGCCACCCACGAGGGTGCGCCGCTGTACGTGGAACTGCCGGTCACCGCCGAGTTCGAGGTCACCCATACCGATATCGGCCTGCAGGGCGACCGTTCCACCGGCGGCACCAAGCCCGCCACTCTGGAGACCGGTGCCGAGGTCCAGGTCCCGCTGTTCATCAACACCGGCGACAAACTCCGCATCGATACCCGCGACGGCGGCTACCTGGGCCGCGTCAACTCCTGACGTGGCGGACCAGCCCGCGGACAAGAAATCCGCATACAAGAAGCTCGGCGCCCGCCACAAGGCGCGCCGCCGGGCGGTGGACCTGCTCTTCGAAGCCGAGGCCCGCGATATCGATCCCGCCGATCTGGCCGACGAGCGGATCGAGCTCGCCGCCCGCGACCAGGCCGTCGCCCCGGTACACGCCTATACCCGCACCTTGGTGGACGGGATCGCCGAGGAACTCGACCGGGTAGACGGGACCATCGAGTCCTATCTGCAGGATTGGACCCTGCCCCGGTTGCCCGCGGTGGATCGCGCCAGTCTGCGGGTCGCGGTGTGGGAGCTGCTGTACGCCGCCGATGTCCCGCCGATCGTCGCGGTGGACGAGGCGGTGGAGCTGGCCAAGGAACTGTCCACCGATGATTCCCCGGGATTCGTGAACGGGGTGCTCGGCCAGGTCGTCCAGGTGGCTCCGCAGATCCGCGCGGCCGCGGCGGCCGCCGGCCGGTCGGCCGATCCGGAACCGGAGGCCTGAGGTGCGCAAGTATCTGGTACTGGCCGTCCGCACCCCGTCCTACGACCCGGCCGTCGCCGAACCGCATCGCCGCTTCCTCGCCGACTTGCGCGCGCGGGACATGCTGCAGGAATCCGGCCCGTTCACCGACGGTAGCGGTGGCGCCTATCTGGTGCTGGCCGATTCGCTGGCGACCGCCGAGGCGGTGGTGTACAGCGATCCGCTGCACACCACCGGTTCCTCGGCGATCACGATCCACGAGTGGGAGATCACCGGCTGAGCCGGTCCTGTATCTCCGGGTCGGCGGCTGTCCGCGTCGGCGCATTCGGCGAATGAGAGGACGATAGGCTATCTATCGCAATGTCCCCTGATATCGAGGAGTGCGGACGATGACCGAGAGCGCGGGCGTCGCCCTGCCTGCCGGCGGGTGTACCGCCGCGGAAGCCTGGGAGATCTTCGACCGGTTACCGGCCGCGCGGGTGGACGCGGTGACCACCGGGCGCTGGCGCGGTGCGGAACTGCCCACCGGCCATCCGATGGACGGTTCGCTCTCCGAATCCGGCTGGTATGGCAAACAGTTCGACGCACCGGATCAGGTGCATCCGCTGCTGTTCACCGATGAACACGGCACGGTTTTCGCCGTGGATCCCCGTCGGGTCCCGCTATCGCTGGCCGGCCGGATTCCGGCGCGCTGGCTGCGACCGGTCCGCGGCAATCTGCGCGCCCTCGCCCCGCTGCTGCGCACCCGCAAGGCGACGGCACGGCTGCGCGATATCGAATATCGGGGTGTGGTGAGCGCTGCCATGGTCTACGACCATCTGCCGATCATCGATCATTTCCGTCGCCTCGACGACGACACTCTGCTCGGCGTCATGGATATGCGCGGGATGGCCGAGCCTTATTTCTTCGTGCTGAAGCGCTGATCACCGCGCGGCGCCGTCCGGTCGCAGGATTATCCGGCCGAGTGGCCGCCGGGACTCCACCAGCCGATGTGCCTCGGCGGCCCGGTCGAGCGGCAGGATCGTCTCCACCGGCGGCGCCAGTGTCGGCACCCGTTCGAGAATCGCGCCCCCGGCCCGGCCGACCCTTTCGTGCCAGGCGGGGCCGGAGCATCCGGTCAGCGTGAGTCCGCGGGGGAGCAGGTCGGCCGCGGTGACCCGGGCCGGCTCGCCGGAGAGCCAGCCGTAGCTGAGCATCCGGCCCGATCCGGGGGTCATCGTGTCGAGCAGTGCGAGCGCCGAGGTGCCGCCGAGTGAATCGAAGACGATATCGATCGCCGGACCGGTGCGCAGTTCGCCGGGCCACTGTTCGGAGCGGTGGTCGAGCACTTCGTCGGCACCCAGTTCTTTCGCGTGCCGGGCCTTGTCGGGGCCGCCCGCGGTGGCGATCACCCGGGCCGCCCCGAATTCCCGGGCCAGCTGGACGAGGTAGCTGCCAACTCCGGTGGCGCCGGCCTCGACCAGGACCGTTTCGGTACCGGTCAGCGCGGCGGTTTCCAGCAGGGCCAGCGCCACCGATCCGCTCATCATCACCGCCGCCGCGTCCGCGGTGGTGACCTCCGCCGGTATCGGTGTCGTCGCATCGACTTTCGCGCAGACCAGTTCGGCATACGAACCGGTGCCCGCGGTAGCGCCGACGACCCGGCGGCCGATGTACGCCGGGTCGACATCGGTGCCCACGGCGATCACCGCACCGGCGGCTTGGAAGCCGAAGATCACCGGTGGCTGTGCCGCCAGGGGGAAAGCGCCGGAGCGCAGCTGGGTTTCGGGGTAGAGGACGGGTACCGCCTCGACGCTGATCAGTACTTCGTCCGGCCCCGGGCTGGGCTCGGGGGCCTCCCGGGGTACCAGTACCTCGGGTCCGCCGGTGCCCGTTATTACGATTGCCTGCATCGGTACTCCATAAGTTGACTGTTGGTCCATTTGCTCGTTCAAGATATGGACCGGCGGTCAAGTTGTCAACGAAAGTGGTGTGATGGTCCCGAAAGAACGTGCGGACGCCGCCCGAAACCGGCGCGCCATTCTGGACGCGACCGCCGCACTGCTCGCCGAACACGGTGCCGGGGCCGTCACCATGGACCGGGTCGCGGCGGCGGCCGGAGTGGGGAAGGGGACGATCTTTCACCGCTTCGGCAACCGCGCCGGCCTGCTGCACGAAATGGTGGCCGAAAGCGCTGTCACGCTGATGGCGGAGGTGACCGACGGCCCGCCGCCGCTCGGTCCCGGTGCGCCCGCCGATGACCGGCTGATCGCCTTCTTCGGTGCGATGACCGTGCTGGTGATCGACAATCTGGCGCTGATGGAGGTCTACCGATCGGTCCCGCCGCATCCCCGCACGGAGGAGTTCCACCTCTTCTGGCGTGACCACATCACCGCGCTGCTGCGGGAAGCGCGCCCCGACCTGGACGCGGAGGCCGTCGGGCGGCTGCTGCTGGACGGCCTGGCCGGTCAGACCGTGCCGGATATGGTCCGCGCGGGGGAGACCGAACGGCTGCTGACGGCCGTCGAACAGCAGGTGCGTTCGGTGCTGCGCGCGCCGTAGCCGGCTTCAGCGCACATTGCGCGGCCGGAACTGGATGCTGATGCGCGGTCCGGTCGCCCGGCGGGTCTTCGGAACCGCGTGCTCCCAGGTGCGCTGGCACGACCCGCCCATGACGAACAGATCCCCGTGACCGGGATGGAAGCGCAGGCTCGGCCCGCCCGTTCGGGGTCGCAGCAGTAGCGGGCGGGGTGCGCCCAGGGTGAGGATGGCGACCATGGTGTCACGAACGGCTCCGTCGCCGATGGTGTCGCCGTGCCAGGCCACGCTGTCGCGGCCGTCGCGGTAGTAGCAGAAGCCGGCGGTGCGGAACGGTTCGCCCAGTTCCGGGCCGTAATACTCGCTGAGGGCCGCGCGTGCCTCGGTGAGGACGGGATCGGGGAGCGGGTCGGCCTCACCGTAGAAGCAGAGCAGTCGCGGCACATCGACGATCCGGTCGTACATCGGCCGTCGTTCGGCCTGCCACGGCACGGTTGCCGCCAGTCGGTCGAAGAGGTCGTCGGCACCGCGCAGCCAGCCCGGGCGCAGGTCGACCCAGGCGCCGTGTTCGAGCCGCGTGCGGCCGATACCGGTCAGCGGGGTGAGTTCCGCCTCGCCGAATCCGTCGAACAGCGATCCCTGCAATGCCATGGCACCAGCCTACCGGTATTCGAACATACGTTCCCATTGGGTTTCGGATGTCGATGGTCGCGGTGGCGGCCACTCAGGAGAAGAGTTCGGCTCTGCCGTAGACGAGCGCGTAGCCGATCAGTGCGAGGCCCAGCACGGCGAAGAGGGTTCGCACGGTGACGGGACCGAAGTGGGCCAGACCACGCACCACGCGCCGGTAGATCCGCTGTGCCCGCGCTGTACGCCGCAGCGCGAGCGCCAGCACCAGCAGCGGCGGCAGCAGCGCCAGCGCACAGTAGGCGATCACGATGAACGGCCAGCCCGCCGGGGGCGGCCGATACGAGGACAGCATGGCCAACGCGGTCAGATAGGGGATGGCGGTCGGAGCCTGGGCGAAACCGATCGCCATTCCGGCCAGTGCGAGCATCGCCGGCCGCCGGCGCAGGGTGATCGTCCACTCCGGTGGAGTGGCCCTGCCCGTCGTGCGCACGCAGGCCAGGCCGAGCAGTATCACGCCCGCCGCGAGTTCGCCCCAGAAGCGCAGGGCGGGGGTCAGCCGGAAGTCCAGTAGATCGGTCAGCCAGTTCAGTCCGAGCACTGTGGCCAGGCCGAAGGACGCAGTGAGGAAGAAGACCCCGCCGAGGAAGGCCAGCCCACCCGGGAGCGGGGAACGGCGCGCGAGGCGGCTGTCGATGATGACCGCGGTCGTGACTCCGACCAGCAGGACGTCCAGCGAGTCGAGGAAAGCCAGCCCCGTCATCGCCAGCAGCAGAGTCGTCATATCCCGACCGAACATACGGCACCGTTCCCGTACCGCGGCCGGTCCGGGGACGGGTGGGAGCGGACGCCGCTCGAGGTTGTCCGGCGCGTCGGCAGGTCGGGTCGCGTCCTGGATCCTGGTCGCGAAATCTCTGCTTCCCAACGCGTTCGCGGTATCGGCGAGTGTGCGCCGGATCAGGTGTCCGACCTCGCGTTCCGGTTCGGATATCGCGGCGAAGGTGGCTGTCCGGTGTGGTTAGAGCCGGTCTACGAGTGCGCTGCCCGCCGGGGTCGGGTGTAGGCCGCTCGTGCGACCGCCCGCGAGTCGCTCACGCGCGATCAGGCCGTCGGCTCCCATCTGCCGGACGGCCTGACTGATCGCGCGCGGTGTGACATGGGTCGGTGCCGTGATGTCGGTGACCGTTGCGGCGCCCGAACGTGCGGGTGCGGGCTGGCCGGTGTCATGAAT
>JABFXT010000176.1 GCA_013361595.1 Nocardia sp.
CTTCTCCCGGTACTGCTCCACCGCCGCAATATCGTACGAGTTCCGCTGTGGCACGAAGAGATTCACACCGAATGCCGCATCGGTACGCGCACGTACCTCACGGATCTGCAGCGCCACCGCTTCGGGGGTCTTGTACCCGGCCGCGAGGAACCCCAGGCCGCCCGCCGCCGCGACACCGGCCACCAGTTCCGGAGTCGAGGGCCCGCCCGCCATCGGCGCCGCCACGATCGGCACGGCGAGATCTCCGAATTCGAACACGATCCACCTCCACGTCGATACCGATTCGATCGGTACCCACCCTCCTCATCCCCCGGCACCGCACGGCACCCGGGTGGGTACCACTGTTCCCTCCATCACGCGACGGACCCGCCTCCCCCGCCCGTACAACCCCGTCACCGCTGTTCGAGCAGCATTTCGCCGACGTTCGGGTGGTCCGGTGGGCGGGTGTCGCCCACCGGCTGCGCTGTTCGGGCGCGCGGTCTCACGGGGTGACGATCGGGAAGGCGGGATCGAAATCGTCGAGTATCGCGGCCAGGTCGGTCAACGCCCCGCTGTCACCGTCGAGCCGGATCGCGCCCGCCGCCGCGAGGTCTCCGGCCCCGGCCAGTTTCAGCAGGACCCCGGTCAGTGCCTTCTTGGGACCGCTGACCGTGAGCCGGGATGCCGGCATCCGCCCGCGCCGGGCGTTGAGCACGCCGCGGCGCACCCACATGGTCCACTGCTCGCCGAGGTCGGTGAAATCGAGCGTTATGCCGATATCGACACCGGTGGCCCGGTCTCCGGCTATGTGGACCGCGACGAAATCGAAGAGGATGTCGATCGGCATGGCGAGGATCGAATCCTCGCTGGCCGTGACATACGGTGCCGGCTGCTCACCGAGCCGCAGTTCCTTCGCGGCACTCAGGAAGATTCCCCGCCACTGCGGGCCCTCGGCCTGGTATCCCAGCTGTTCGTAGGCGTCGGCCTGGAGTTCGCGCGCCGCGGTGTTATCGGGCTCGGCGAAGACCAGCGCGTGCAGGATCTGCGCCGCCCAGCGGTAGTCGGCCGCCTCGACAGCGCGCTTGCCCTCGGCCAGGATCGCGTCGGCCCCGGCGAATTCGACGAAGCGGCGAGCCGATTCGACCGGTGGGTGCGGATACAACGAGACAGGGTCGCCGTCCCACATTCCCAGTTCCTTGGTGAACACGGCCCGGACATCGTGGTGCAGCGTGCCGTGGTAACCGCGGTTGGCCCAGTCGCGGCGCAGTTCCTCCGGTAGCTCGATCACCTCGGCGGCCTCGAGCGGCGTGTACCCCTTGTTCGCCAGCCGCAGAGCCTGATCGTGGATGTATTTGTAGGTGTCGCGCTGCGATTCGAGGAAACCGGTGATCCGGTCGTTACCCCACACCGGCCAGGTGTGCGGACCGTAGTGGACCTCGGCCTCGGCGCCCCAGCGTTCCAGCGTCTCGTCGAGGTAGCGGGCGAAATTGCGGGCGTCGCGGGTGCGCGCACCGCGCAGGGTCTGGATATTGTGCAGTGTGTGGTTCGCGTTCTCCGCACAGGTCAGCGCCTTGAACTGCGGGATCCAGATATGCATCTCCTCCGGCGCCTCGGTATCGGGCGCGTAGAGGAATTCGAACTCCACCCCGGCGATCTCGCGTTTCGTCCCCGTCTCGGTGATCAGATCAGTGGGCGAGATATAGGAGACCAGCGGCCCCGCGGTGCTCATGATGCCGATTCCGCAGGTGAGGTGGCCGCGCGCGTCGAGATCGAGCAGGGCGCCGAAGGCGTAGAAGCTGCGCCGGGCCATCGCGTTGCCCGCGATGACGTTCTCGCCGATGGCGTATTTGTCGAACTGATGCCCCGGCGCGATGACGGGCACCTTTCCCGAAGCCACGTCCGCGGGGTCGACGACACCTTTGACACCGCCGTAGTGGTCGATATGGGTATGGGTGTAGATCACCGCGGCCACCGGCTTATCGCTGATGTGCTCCCGGATCAGGCTCATCCCCTGCCGAGCCGATTCCACCCCCGCCATACAGTCGATGACGATCAGTCCGTCCTCGCCCTCCACCACAGTGAGGTTGGCGATATCGTTTCCCCGCACCTGATAGACGCGGTCGGTGACCCGGTACAGCCCACCGAGCCGGATCAGCTGACTCTGCCGCCACAAACTGGGGTTCACCGATTCGGGCGCCGGATCGTCCGCGCCGATCCAGTCGAGGGCATGCGCGTCGAACACCACAGATCCCCCGTCACCGACGACATTGCCCGGTAGTTCGGCGATCAATCCGCGCCGTGCGTCGGTGAAATCCTGCCGGTTCGCCAGATCGTAGAGCGCGGCCGCATCGTGATTGATCCGGGCTGTCGCCGCCGACGCGGGTTTGCGTTCGTTGCACATACCGGCTGTCCTCCCTGTCCCTGGTAAACGGGGCCGTTCGGCTCGCTCAGCGTAGGTCGGGGGCGCCCGGGCCGGGTTCGCCCGAAACGGGTGAACCGTGGTAGCCGTGCCCGGGCCTCGTATCGAGGCATAATTCCGGGGACCGTGGCGCACAGCGTGACGTCGCGCCTACCTCCCCGCAGGAGAAGAGGGTATGTCCGATTCGAGTACGTTCGTCGTCGAACGCGCGATCACGATCGCCGCTCCCGAACCCCGTATCCGCGCCCTCGTCGACGATTTCCATCATTGGCGTGACTGGTCGCCCTGGGAGGACGCCGATCCCGATTTGAACCGGGCCTACTCCGGGCCGGGATCGGGAGTGGGCGCCCGCTACGACTGGGAGGGCAACCGCAAGGCAGGTGCCGGGACCATGACGATCACCGCCTCGGAGCCGGGCCGGGTCGGTATCGATCTGGCCTTCCGCAAACCGTTCAAGAATCAGAACGAGGTCACATTCCTGCTGGTGCCGGTCGGTGGCAAGACCGAGGTGACCTGGCGGATGACCGGTCGCAAGAATCTGTTCTTCAAGATCTTCGGTTTCCTGTTTCCCATGGACCGGTTCATCGGGCCCGATTTCGAGAAGGGTCTCGTGCGGTTGAAGGGCCGGGCCGAGGCATCCGCCTGATCGACCCCGGTCCGATACCGGGTACGGCAGCGCGGGCGCGGTGGTCTCCACCGCGTCCGCGCTGCCGTACCGAAGCCGCCGTCAATCGGTGGCGCTCGCACCGGGATCCGGCACGGAGAACCCGGTGATCCGCTCGGGTGTCACGCGGACGATGAACCGGCGCAGATTCTCCGGTTCGGGGGGCGGGTTCTCGCCCAGGTACTTCTGGGAGAGCCGGACGGGGAGCGCTTTGTCCGGGTCCTCGATCAGTTCGGCGGTGCCCTGGATATCCACGGAGCGGTAGGGGTTCGCGGAATCGAAAACCGTGAGCCCGATTCGCGGGTCTCGGGCCAGGTTCCGGACCTTGCGGCGGTTGGTCAGCGAGGAGAACAGGATCGCCTCGCCTTCCCGGTCGATCCAGACCACCGAGGTCTGGGGCCGGCCGTCGGCTTCTATGGTCGCCACGGTGGCGAAGTTCTTCCCGTCGAGCAGTCGGCGTGCTTCGTCGGTCAATGCGATCGTCATAACGGTTCCTTCGTTTCGTTTTCGAGGTGAACAAGCTGATGGGGTAGTGATCCGGGGCGGCCGGGGCCGGGTGCGAAATCAGGTAGCCGAAGCGGTTTCGGCGGGCGCATGGGCCGGAAGAGCGACCGGGGGCACCGGGCGCAGCATCACCGTCGCGACACCCAGCGCAGCCACCAGCAGGGAGGCCGCGACGGCGAAAGCCATCCGATAACCCCCGGTCAGGGCA
>JABFXT010000077.1 GCA_013361595.1 Nocardia sp.
GACCCGGGAGCCGGACCCGGGAGCCGGACCCGGGAGCCGGACCCGGGAGCCGGACCCGGGAGCCGGACCCGGGAGCCGGACCCGGGGACGTCCTGCCAGTTGCGGAGGATCGACGCGACTGTCTGCCGCTACTTCCGGAGTGGCGCGGCGATGTTTCCCGTGACACATCGCCGCCCGGACCGTCCGGACACCTCGATATGGGGCGGGATTCAGAAAACTTGTGTGTGTCATGGGCGCGTCGCCGCGATTCAGCTTTCTAATCACGCCTGTGGCTGGCAAGCTATTGAGCGTCGGGCGTGAGCGTCGGTGCCACGTAAGGAATCTTGGTGTTGCGGCGGCAGGGCTCCGCTCGGTCGACTGGCGGCTGAGCGTCAGCGTCGGAGGAGGTAGCTTCGCGTGACCACGCACTATGCGAAGCCGTCCGGTCCGAATGCAGATGCCGAGGTCGCCGTGGAGCGTGATTCGATCCAGTACGGCTTGTTTCGACGACACGGCGCCGGCATCCGTCAGGCCACGTGATTTTGCAGTTCTCGCGTTAGGAGCGGTCTATGTCGAGCGGTTCAGCGAATGTTTCACGGGAAACATCACGCGTACCGGGAATGCTGGACGGCAGCAATATCGGCCCGGAAGCCTTCGGGAGTACGCCATACGGGCCTATCTCCCCCACCGAGACGCCGATCGCTGCCGAGGCGCACCGCGCGAGCCAGCTAATGCACCCAGGAAAGGTGACAGTGCCGAAACCGCATGAGCAACGCATCATCACCGTGGCCAATCAGAAGGGCGGGGTGGGTAAGACCACGACGACGGTGAACCTGGCCGCGGCACTGGCGCATCAAGGGATGAAGGTGCTCGTGATCGATCTGGATCCACAGGGCAATGCGAGTACCGCCCTCGGGGTCGAGCATCATTCCGGAGTGCCGTCCACCTACGAATTGTTGATCGGTGAGATCAAGGTTCAGGACGCGATCCAGCAGAGCCCGCACAGCGATAACCTGCTCTGCATTCCGGCGACGATCGACCTGGCCGGTGCGGAGATCGAACTGGTGTCCATGGTGGCCCGGGAAGCCCGACTCAAGGGGGCTATCCAAGAGGCCAATATCGCCGGCTACGACATCGACTACGTCATGATCGACTGCCCGCCCTCGCTCGGACTGCTCACCATCAATGCGATGGTCGCCGCGCGGGAAGTGCTGATCCCGATCCAGTGCGAGTACTACGCGCTCGAAGGTGTGGGACAGCTGATTCGGAATATCGGCCTGGTGCAGTCCCATCTCAACCCGGAACTCCATGTGTCGACTGTGGTGCTCACCATGTACGACGGTCGCACCAAGCTGGCGGATCAGGTCGCCGAAGAGGTTCGTAGTCACTTCGGCGATGTCGTACTGCGTTCGGTGATCCCGCGCAGCGTCAAGGTCTCCGAGGCCCCCGGGTACGGGATGACGGTTCTCGATTATGATCCTGGCTCCCGCGGCGCCTTGAGTTATCTGGACGCGGGCCGGGAACTCGCCGCGCGCGGTGCGGTGAAGAAAGTCGCCGCGGTGACAGACGGCGCGGAGTGAATGACGCGAAGTGAATGGATCGGGTGTGTGATCGGTCGTGGTTGTGGACGCGGGCAATGGAAAGGGTAGGCCGGTGAGTCAGTCGAAAAAGGGTGGACTGGGACGCGGTCTTGCGGCGTTGATCCCGACGGGACCGGCTCCGGTCGCGGCAGGGCTCGGCACCGAGGCTGCCGATGCAGTGATAGGTCTGGATCCCGGGCCCCGACCCGCATCCGCCTACCTGCACCACGTGCCGGCACCGGTGGAGATGCCGGATCTGGCACCGGCGGGCGACGCTGTCTATCGAGAGATCGCTCCGGACAAGATCGAGCCGAATCCGAAGCAGCCACGTCAGTACTTCGATGACGAGGCGCTGGCCGAGCTCATCCATTCGGTTCGTGAGTTCGGGCTGATGCAACCGATTGTGGTCCGCGAGCTGGAGTCCGGTGGCGGCCGCTATCAGCTGATCATGGGTGAGCGCCGGTGGCGGGCCTGCCAGAAGGCCGGACTGGAAACGATCCCGGCCATCGTCCGCGAAACCAACGACGATGCCATGCTCCGGGACGCCCTTCTGGAGAATATTCATCGCGTCCAGCTGAACCCTCTCGAAGAAGCGGCGGCTTATCAGCAGCTGCTGGAGGAGTTCGGGGTCACCCAGGAGGAGCTCGCGACTCGGCTCGGTCGGTCCCGGCCGGTCGTGACCAATATGATCCGGCTGCTGAAGCTGCCGATTCCGGTGCAGCGGCGGGTCGCTGCCGGGGTGCTGTCGGCCGGGCACGCGCGGGCGCTGCTCGGTTTGGAAGGCGGCGCGGACGCACAGGAAGTGCTGGCGGCTCGTATCGTTGCCGAAGGGCTATCGGTGCGCTCGACCGAAGAAGCCGTGAAGCTGGCGAACCGGGAAACCGAACCACCCAAACCTCCGGCACCGAAGCGGCCACCCATCCACTCCCCTGGTCTACAGGATGTCGCCGATCGTTTGTCCACCTCTTTCGATACTCGGGTTTCGGTGAGTCTCGGCAAACGGAAGGGCAAGATTGTGGTCGAGTTCGGATCGGTAGACGATCTGGAACGGATCGTCGAGTTGATGATGCAATCCGCACTCGAGAATTGACAATTTGCCGCGTCGATCGCGCTCACTCTCCCCCGGAGATGAAACGTCACTGTGACAACGATCGGGATCGAGGCAACGAAGGCGATGGCGGCAGAAATCGAAGATCACGGTGACGCGAAATGAGGCGGGTTCGCTTGATCGCATATTCTGGCTGTCGAGAAAACTATGATGCGGCGTGAGCGTAGACGAATCGGATAGCTGGAGGCTGAGCAGAGCGGTGTCGACCAGCGTCACAGGACTAACCCTGGAGAGCATCAGCCGGTTGCCGGCACATGCTCGCCGCTGCGTGTTCTGGGAAATGGACCCGGCGGTGGCCGCGGACTCCTGTGGATTCAGCGATCCGGTGTTCGAGAAGGAAGCCTGGATCTCGACGGTCATGCTCGAATGGGGTTCATGCGGCCAACTCGCGACAGTCGACGATAAAACCGTCGGATGCGCTCTGTACGCTCCGCCGCGTGTCGTGCCCCGCGCCGGGCTCTTCCCCACCTCGCCGGTGAGCCCCGATGCGGTACTGCTCACCACGCTGGGCACAGAGTATCCGGACCTGGACGGCGATATCGCTTACCGGCTGGTTCAGGGAGTGGTTACAGATCTGGTTCGGCGCGGTGTCCGCGCGCTGGAAGCATTCGGTATCCGGGGCACCCCGCCGAGCACAGCCCTCTCCGATCGGCCCACCGGGACCATGCGCCTGATGGAGCGGATCGGAGCGCCCGACCGCGGTGCGCGGCGATCGAGTCTGGAGTGCAACCCGGAGAATTGCATGATCGAATCCGACTTCTTGGAGGAAGTCGGATTCGAAGTGGTGGCACAGCACCATCGTTTCCCGCGGTTGCGGCTGGAACTCGATTCCGACCACGGATGGAAGGAAGATGTCGAGCATGCCCTCGACCAGTTGCTCGCCGCCGCATCCATGACGGTGCCGACCCGGGTGCTCACCCTATAAGCGGCCGCGCGACCGGGGAACCGCTATCCGCTGTCGGCGGCGGCGAGTTCCTCGGCCAGTAGCTCGGCGAAAGTGTATGTGCCGGTGGGCTGATCGTCCTGTCCGAGCAGGTAGAGGCGTTTCACCGAGATCAGGATGGCTTCCGCGATGACATCGCGCATCCGCGCACTGGCCAGCACTGTCGCGTCGTACTGGTTCGTCACGTAGCCGAGATCGACCTGAACTGTCGGCATCTTGGTGAGCCGGAGCAGGTCCCAGGTGCGTGGATGGGTGCGGCAGTCCTGCAGCGAGGTCCGGGCCACCACCTCCCGCTGAATGAATCCCGCCAGTACCTGTCCGATCATGGAGACCGAACCGTGCGAATTACCGAAATAGAACCCCGCGACACCGTTGGCCATCGGGCTGGAATTCGATGCACAGCGCAGTGAGATCATCAGATCGGCGTCGAAAGCGTTGGAGGTTTCCGCGCGTTCCACATCGGTCGGATTGCTGCCCCACGGCCGGGACAGGAACGTCTCCATCCCGGTGGCGGCCATCCGGCCTTCCAGTCGGCTGGCCAGATCCCACAGAACTTCCGATTCGTACACGTCGCCGAACTCGGTCGGTACGGCGCGGCCCCGATCGTCGCCACCCAGACCCGGGTCGATGACGATGCGCTTACCGGTGAGCTGCGGGCCCGCTCGGTGCACGACTTCCTCTTCGGCTATCCGGTGCGGATTACCGCCGGTGACCCGGGCACCGAGCAACTCCAGCGAGCGCAGGGTATCCGGACCACAGATGCCGTCGGCCGACAAGCCGATCTCACGCTGGAAGGAGGTGAGCCCTTCGTGGGTGTGGGGCCCGAAGAAACCGTCCACCCGGTGCACGTAGAAACCCAGATCCTGGAGCCGGCGTTGCAGTGTCGCGACATCGTCGCCGTAGAG
Organism: Nocardia sp.; assembly: GCA_013361595.1. Classification (GTDB taxonomy): domain Bacteria; phylum Actinomycetota; class Actinomycetes; order Mycobacteriales; family Mycobacteriaceae; genus Nocardia. Next base: position 4,516 of record JABFXT010000077.1, read on the forward strand.
CGGTGCGGAGAGCTGATAGATGAGGGTGCGGGCACCCAGTCGATACGATGCCTCTTTCAGAGCCCGGTAGGTGGCCGGACCGACAACACCGTCGACCAGCAACCCGCGGTGCTGCTGGAACGCGCGCACCGCGGAATCGAGCTGGTAATCGAAGGTGGCTTCGGTGTCTTTCCAATATTCGCCCGCGCCATCGGTGTCCACGCCGTTGTGCGCGTGCAAGAACCCCAGACTTGCCAGGGTGCTCCGAACCTCTGCTACGGCTGGACCGGTGTCGCCGTGACGAAGTCGGTGCATGCGTGAGGGCCCTTCCTTCCGTCAATCCCGGGTACCCACTCATGCGACGGCGTACACCCTCGCACGACGGAGCGTGGTCGATTCTGTCAGACCCGGACCGGAATTCGACAATCTTGGTCAGGGCATACTACGGCGCGTCGCCGCGTCACGGCTGCCTGTTGGCGTATTCGAGACGCCTAGATAACGTCTTCGAGTTCCCGCAGGAGAGCGGCCTTGCCCTTGGCTCCGACGATCTGTTTCACCGGCTTGCCACCGGCAAACAGGATCATAGTCGGGATGCTCATCACCTGATAATCGCGGGCGGTTTCGGGGTTGGCATCGATATCCAGCTTCGCCACCGTGAGCTTCTCGCCGTGCGAACCCGCGATCTCCTCCAACACCGGGGCGACCATCTTGCACGGTCCACACCAGGTGGCCCAGAAATCGACCAGCACCGGCTTCTCGCTCAGCAACACGTCGTCGGCGAACGACTTGTCGGTGACGGTGACCGTATTGGTGCTCTCGGACATGGGTGTTCTCCTTGATCTCCGGGCGTGACTCGCCCGCGGGGTCAGTTCGCTACGGCGACATCGATCGGCTGGTCGGCGTGCGGCAGCGTATTGCTGGTGATATCGCCCTTTTCGGCGAGCCAGCGTTCGGCGTCGATGGCGGCGCGGCAGCCCGTACCGGCGGCGGTGATCGCCTGCATATAGGTGTGGTCCACCAGGTCACCGGCGGCGAAAACACCTTCGACGGTGGTCTGGGTACCCGGATCACGGACCTGCACGTAGCCTTCGGCATCCAGATCGACCTGGCCGCGGACGAGTTCGCTGCGCGGGTCGTGGCCGATGGCGACGAAAAGGCCGGTGGCCGCGAGCTCGGAGGTCTCGCCGGTCCGGGTATCACGCAGTGTCAGCGAAGTGACGCTGGTCTCGCCGTGCACCCGAACGACTTCGGCGTTGAGGTGGAAACGGATCTTCTCGTTGGATTTGGCACGTTCGAGCATGATCCGCGAGGCGCGGAATTCCTCGCGCCGGTGCACGATGGTGACGCTGGCGGCGAATTTGGTGAGGAAGATCGCTTCCTCCATCGCCGAATCGCCACCGCCCACGACCACGATGTCCTGGCCCTTGAAGAAGAAACCGTCGCAGGTGGCGCACGCGCTCACGCCGCGGCCGAGCAGATCCTGCTCGCCGGGAACGTCGAGGTAGCGTGCGGCCGAACCCATGGCCAGGATCACCGCGTGTGCTTCGTAGATATCGTCACCCACGGTGATCTTCTTCACCGGACCACTCAGATCGATGGCGTCGACATCTTCGGTACGGATATCGGCTCCGAAGCGTTTCGCCTGCTCACGCATCTGTTCCATGAGGTCGGGGCCCATGATGCCGTCGCGGAAACCGGGGTAGTTCTCCACCTCGGTGGTGGTCATCAACGCGCCACCGAACTGGGTGCCCTCGAACACCAGCGGCTGGAGCTCGGCGCGGGCGGCGTACACAGCGGCGGTGTAGCCGGCCGGTCCGGAGCCGACGATGATCAGGTCGCGAACTGGCGTGCTCATGAGACCCTTCCAGAAAGGCTAGCGGGGACGATTCGGTCAACAACAGCGTAGACGCGCTTTGTTCCCACTCCCCCGGCCCCGGCGGGCGGGGGTGGGCGAAGCGCGTCGAGGGCTCGTATACGGGGGCACAGCGCGGGCACGGCTAGCCGATATCGGTGGTGGCGAGGACCTCGGGATTGCCGGGTTCGCATCCGGAGCCGACCACCAGCGCGGTGACCTGGGCACCGTTGCGCCCTCCGACGAGGATCAGCACCGCTTCGCGGCCGCGGAAGTCCATATCGGCGGACCCCAGCACCGGGCGGTCTATCCCCGCGGCCTGTACGCATGCCGTGAGGGCGGCCGGGTCGGCGAGCCGGCCGCGCACATCGTTGCGACCGAGCGCGCGCAGCGCTACCGCGCTGTCGAGCGTGGGGCCCGGTTCGAGGCCGACGGAGGGCGGTGGAGCGGCTTCGGGTGTGGTTTCGCGATCGGTGTCACCCACCGCGAAGAAGGCGGCGCCGACGGCGACCACGACGGCGGCCGCGGCAGCCAGTACTGCCGCGGCCCGGCGCCTCCGGCGGCGCGCGTCCAGCGAAATCGGGGCCGCGACGGCATCGGAATACTCCGAAGGCGTTGCCGGACCCGAACTCTCGAGATCGCGGACCGGCGGTGGGAACGGTAGGTGACTCGGCGGCGGGACGATCGGAGACTCGGTGAACTCGATCCGCGCCGTATCCCCGCCCGAATCGTTCGCCGGGCCGCCCAGCGATTCGGCCAGTGCGGTCAAGCGCGCGGCGATATCGCCGGGGATGGGGCGGGTGGTCCGTTCCGAACCACCCAGTGCGGCCAGAGACCCGCGGATCTCGTCGAGCGAATCCAGATAGCGCTTGGCCTCCGGATCGCGCTCCACCACGGGCCACAGCTGGGCGCCGAGCTCCGGATCGATATTTCCGGCGTGTAGGTCGGCGAGCAACTCCGTGGTGAAAGGAGGTTGCGGAATAGGGCTCATGACCTGCACACCTCCAATGCTGCTGCTGCGTCCATCTGACTCGGGTACCGATTTCCTGCGGCCGGTGATCGTGTACTCCCTCGGGTAGATACCGTTCGGGAGGAAAAATGTGTCACTGATACTGACGCGGCGGGGCTACATCTGGTTCCTCTCCACGTGCAGAGAATCCAGTTCGGTCTTCAGGCGCTGCCGGGCCCGGGCACATCTGCTCTTCACCGTGCCCACCGGGACGCCGAGCAGTTCCGCGGCGTCCGCGACGCTGTATCCTTCCACGTCCACCGCGACGACCGCCGCACGCTGGTCCGGCGGAAGCTGAAAAAGCGCGCGTTCCAGCACGAGCGAGATATCGACCCGGCTGAAATCATCCGAGTCGTCCGATATTTCGGGCCAGACCTCCGGCGGCAGATACGTGGCCGGCCGTGCGCGGTTGCGACGTATCCGGTCCAGACAGGCATTGACCACGATCCGGTGCAACCAGGTGCGCACCCCGGATTCCGCACGGAAGGAACCGGCGTTGCGGTGTGCGGACAGCAGCGCCTCCTGCAGGGCGTCGGCCGCGTCCTCCGGGGTGTAGCAGACCCGCGCGGCGGTCTGCCACAGATGGTCGTTGTGCCTGCGGATCAATTCGGCGAAGGCATGCGGAGCGCCGTTCGCGTGCGCCCGCAGCAGATCTATATCGGTTGTCGTATCCAGCCGGGATTCCCCTGTTCCCACCGCACCGGTCCCTGCACGACCCCCCACGTTCAGTTCGGACGACAATAGCCAACCCCTTGGACAGCGCTCACGACAGCAACGACGGTCGGCGATCCGGCACCGACAGCCACTGCGAGTGGGCAGCGTGCGGAATCGTACCCCTGATCCCGCCGGGCTCCCTGCTGAGAGCGCGGATCGAGATCATAACGCGGCAACCGATTCTGCGGCAACCGATTCGGCGTCCGCGAGCGGGCTGACATGGGCGGTCCGGGACGCCGTGATCAGGGCTTGGCTTCGAACCCCAGCTCGCCGATGGAGCTCTGGAACTGTGCCCCCGAATTGCCCAATCCGGTGACCCAGATCAGGACGTAACGGGCCGCCTGATCGGTCTGGATCGGGACCTCGGTCACCCCGTCGCCGAGGACCGCCGTGCCGACGAGCTGGGTCTGGTCCAGCGTGGCGGTCTCGGTGGGCGAGGTGCGGATCTCGACACTGGTTCCGGGGGTGGAGGAGGTGATCGAGACCTTGGTCAGGGTCGCGGGGCTGGGCAGTGTCGCCAGCAAGCCGACTCCCTTCTTGAGGGCCGGGAACTGCTGGAAATACTGATCGGTGCGCCACGCCGTCGCCGGGTCGCCGTCGGTCGTGGTGGCGGCGCCGGACGGATCGTCGGGGGTGCCCTCCGGGGAGAAGACGACCACTCCGCTGGCCGGTACCGGCACGCCGTCGGCCGCCGCGGGAGCCGGTGAGGCACCCGCCGGTGTTTCCGAAGCGTCCGGTGCCCGGCTCGTGGTGAGACCGATGACCTTCTGCTCGTTCAGCGGCTCACTGGAATCACCCGGGGCGAAAACACTGACCAGCCACCAGATCACGATGCCGACGACCAGCGCGGTGAGGATGCCCAAGGCCACCATGATCCACATCATCCGCTGTGATTTCTCGCGCTCGGCGGCGAGCAGTTCCGGATCCGCCAGTGATTCGTCGGCCGGTGCCGGGGCGCGCTGGCCGAGGCGCAGCACCGGAATGAAATCGGTCTTCTGATCCACCACCGAGGCCTGCTCCAGCACGTGCTGGATGGTGGCGGCGGTCCGGACACCCTTGTTCGGTTCCAGCGAGCGCACCGCCACCGCGGAGATCTCGAACGGGACCTCCGGACGGATCTGACGTGGCTCCACCGGCGTCCCGTCCGGGCCGAAATCGGCCAGGTGCAGTCCGCCGACCGTGGCGGCGTTCCCGCTCATCCCACCCTGGCGCAGCGGCCAGCGGGCGGTCATGAGGGCGTACAGCATGGCGCCCAGACCGCGTACGTCGCTCTGCGGGTCGGCATCGCCGAGAGTGCCCGGGAAGGCGAGTACCGCGTCACCGGACGCGCTGATCCGGATCCGGTCCGGATGGTCGATGGACAGGGCTCCGCCGCTGCGGTGGGCCATCTCGGTGGCCGAGGCGAGGACGCGGATGGCCCGGGCGGCACCGATCGGTGACGGAACGGTTTCGGCCATTTCGCGCAGTGACCGGCCGGGTGTCCATTCGGCGACGACGATGCCGCCGGAACTACCGCGCACCACATCCAGTACCCGGGCCAGACCCGGCGAATTGATCCGGCCCAGCCGCAGGGTCCGGGACAGGATCGCCTGCGGGCCGTCCTGACCGGAATTACCGGAGGCTTTCTGGTCGGCGTCGACGAAGGTCAGCGCGACCTCACGGTCGAGTTTGATATCGAGTGCCTGCCAGAACCGCAGCCCGCGCGCGCCGCCGTGGCCGGCCAGCAGCCGGTAGCGGCCACCGGCCACCGAGGCGCCGGGGATCAGTTTGGGACCGCGCTGGACCCGGCTGGACGGGGTTATCGGCGGCACCGGGATCATGCCGGTGTCGTATACCGGATCGGTGGCCGAAACCGTCGAACCGGCCTGGTGCAGCTGTTCTTCCGCGAAGTTCTCGCCGGAATCCTCCGGTTCGTATCCTTCGTCCGATCCGTCCGCGAATCCGTCGGCTTCGTCGTCGCCGGGGTAGGCCCCCGACTCCGCCCACTGTTCCTCCGGGTTGGCGGGATCGTGCGTGGACGGCCCTCCGCCCACGCGCTGGGTGTGCGGGTCGCCCGGTTCCGTCTGCTCCGGGGGAACATCGGTGGACAGGCGACCGCTCGCCGGATTCGAGGAAGAATCGGCGGCTGGGCGCTCGCCCACCGCGTCGTCGCTCACCCTCGGACCTCCTTCGCCCTGGTATGCCGCAACTTCAGCGGTCCTGCCTCTTGTGCTCGTCTGCCGAACAGGGTACGGGAACTGGCCCGAGCCGGTGCGCTCAACCGAGTCCGGCCGGATAATGGGCAGCACCATGGTGCTCTGCGCGTCCATGGCCGAGTCGAAGCCTGAGTACGCCAGATACGGATCCCGGCGCTCCAGGATACGAGTGGCGTATTCGTCCTCGGCGGGACCGAGGTCGATCTCCGGGGCCGGTGGGGTGATGCCGAGACGCCGCGAGACGGCGACGGTGATGGCGACCACCTCGGGGATGCCCGCCAGCCGCATCAGCCCGAACGCCACCGCGAACATGACGATCCCGGTGATGGCGACCCGGATGAACGAACCGGGACCGCCGAGCGATTCGGTCAGGCGGTCCAAACCCATGACCCGGTCCGCGATCAGCATGACCGCGCCGCCGGCCAGCGAAGCCAGCAACACCCGGCTGACCGTCCGCCCGACATTGGCCATCCGCAGATCGCCGAGGCTGCGGTGCAGCAGATAACCACCGATCACCGCGCCGGTGGTGAACCCGAGACCGGTTGCCACACCGAGGACGATCACGACCTGCTGACTGGTGTCGGCGATGAAGGGGGCCAGCGCGGAGAACAGGATCTTGATCGTGGTGATACCCAGGATGATCCAGGTGGGTGTCCACGCCTGCTCGCGGGCATAGAACACGCGCAGATGGATCAGCACCAGCGAATAAGGGATCAGCGTGAACGCCGAGAAACTGACCGCGGTACCCAGCCGGGAGGCGTCCTCGGCGAATTTGGCGTAGCCGAAGAGCGCATCGCCGACCTGTGGACCGGCCACGGTCAGGAAGGTGACGATCGGGATCAACGCGATCATCGTCAACCGGGTGGCGGCCGAGAGGTCGTCCACCACCGCCGGGGTGTCGTCGTTGGCCGCGTTACGGCTGAGCCTGGGCATGATCGCGGTGAGCAGGGTGACGCCGATGACGCCGTAGGGCAGCTGGAGCAGCAACCAGGCGTTCTGATAGATCGCCGGGCCCGCCTCGTCGGCCTGCGAGGAGATATTGTTCGCGAAGATGCCGCCGATCTGGCTGATCAGCACGTACAGGATGATGGCGCCCGCCATCGTGCCGAACTGTTTGAGCCGGGCGTCCATCCCCCACAGCGGGCGCAGATCGATGCCCTGGCGCCGGATCGCCGGCAGCAGACTGGCCGCCTGCACGATGACGCCGAGAGTCACTCCGCATCCCAGGACGAGCAGTTTCGGATCGCTCATGCGAACCGGGTCCAGGGTTATCTCGCCGGGTGTGAGCGCGTACAGACCCAGTACCACCAGAACGACCACATTGTTGAGGACCGGGGCCCAGGCACCCGGTTTGAACGCGCCCCGGGTGTTGAGGATGGCGGTGAACAACGCGGACAAGCCGTAGAAGAGCACCGCCGGCACCAGCAGGAAGGTCAGTGCCGTGGTGAGCGCGGTGTTGACCTTGCCGTTCGACGAGACGAAGACATGGGTGGCCAGGATCGGTGCGGACGCGGTGGCGAGCAGGGCCGCGGTTCCCAGAATCACCGAAGCGGCCGTGACCAGGCGCCGGATGAAGGCGGCGCCGCCGTCCGGATCTTCCTGCTCGGCCCGGACCAGCGTCGGTACGACGATCGCCGTCAGCACAGCGCCGAGTACCAGTTCGGCGATCATGTTCGGGATCAGGCTGGCGGAGGTGAAGGAACTGGCGATCGCCGGACCCAGCACGGCCAGCAGGAGCAGTTGTTTACCGAAACCGGTGATCCGGCTGATCAAGGTCGCGATCGCGATGGATCCCGAATCCTTGAGCAGCTTGACCTGACCCTGGTCCGGTTTCTCCGGCGCCGCGCCGGACGTCGGTTTCTCCGCGACCGCCACCGCGGCCATGGCGCCGGTACCTGTTCCGCCGCCGCGCGCGGGAGCCGCCGCTGCGGCAGCGGGGCGCGCGGGTTCGCGGCCCGGGGGTACTTGCCGGAACGGCTGGGAAGGCGGTGCCTGCCGCTGCGGTGCCTGTTGATGTGGTGGCC
>JABFXT010000229.1 GCA_013361595.1 Nocardia sp.
CCCACCCCCTCACCTTCGCGAGCGACCCCACCCCCTCACCTTTACGGGCGACCCCGCCCCGCCCGTACGTCCTATCCCAGCGCGACTTCGACGTAACGGATGGCTGCCGCCGCGTCCAGCCCCAGCCGCCGAATGGTCGCGACGTATTCCGAGGCCGCACGGCCCGCCGCGTCGGCGGTGGGGTCGCCGGAGGAGGCGATGAAGGAGCCCAGCCGGCCGCGGGTTTCCAGGACCCCGTCCTGTTCCAGTTCGCGATAGGCGCGGGCCACGGTGTTGGGCGCCAGGCCCAGTTGCGCGGCGAGGGCCCGCACCGTGGGGATCTTGGTGCCCGCCGCCAGTTCACCCGCCCGGACCCGGGCTATGACAGCGAGCCGCAGTTGTTCGTACGGCGGGACGCCCGAATCGTGGGATACTGTGATTTCGAGCATGGCTCGTTCTTACCGTATCCGGCCGGGTTTCATACCGGATCCCGGGCAAGCGGGCAGGACAGGCAGCGTGGGCCGCCGCGACCCGAGCCCAGTTCCGATCCGGGGATGCGCAGTACTTCGACACCGGAGTCCTCGAGCCGGGCGTTCGTCATCTCGTTGCGTTCGTAGGCGACGACGACTCCCGGTCGCAGGGCCAGGGTGTTGTTGCCGTCGTCCCACTGTTCGCGTTCGGCGGTCACGCCGTCGAGTCCGGTATCGATCACGCGGAGTTTGCCGATGCCCATGGCTGCCGCCGCGGCCGGTAGGAACGGTTCGGGTCCGGTGACCACGCAACCGCCGGAGTTCTCGTCGGGGCGGATCGTGTACGCGGTGAGGCTTTCGCGCACGCCGGGGTACATCACGACCGCGTCGGTATCGACCATCGTGCACACCGTGTCGAGGTGCATCGTGGCGCGGTTCTGCGCGATCGGCACCACCAGCACGGTGTGCGCCAGCTGGTCGTCGAACAGGCTGCGCGCCAACGCTTCCGCACCCGCGGGGGAGGTCCGCTCGCCGACTCCGACCGCCACCACACCGGGTGCGAGCAACAGCACATCGCCGCCTTCGATCGGCGCGGTATGCGACTCGTAGGCCCGCCGCACCCCGAGGAACCTCGGGTGGAAGGCGTAGACGAGGTCGGTGAGCGAGGTTTCCCGGGCGCGCGCCGGCAGCGCCAGTGCGGTGATCGCGACCTTGGGTCCCACCCAGAACGAGGAGTCCCGGGTGAACAGCAGGTTGGGCAGTGGGTCGATGACGAAATCGCCGCCCTGGTGCATCCGGCGGACGAGCGAGGTGTTGTCGGCCGCGAAGGGGAGTTCGTCGAACGTCATTCCCGCCATGAGGATTCGTGCCAGTTCCGGGGCGGGCACTGCGCGCAGATGACCGGCCAGATCGTCGGCCAGGGCGTGGCCGAGCCGGCGGGCGTGGACGGCGGCGGAGATGCCCTGGATGCGGGCGGCGCCGCTCACCTCGAGTGTTTCGGTGAGCACATCGGCCACCAGCAGGACTTCGACTCCACGGTCGCGCAGGACCTGCGCGAAGGTGTCGTGTTCCTGCTGGGCGCGTTCCACCCAGGGGATGCCGTCGAACAGCAGTTGGTCGTTGTTGCGAGGGGTCAGGCGGCGTAATTCGTCGCCGGGGCGGTGCAGCAGTACCGCGCGCAGGTCGCCGACTTCGCTGGTCACCCCGTAGGTGCCGGAGAATGCCCGGTTCACGCCCCGGGTGGGCGTCGGATCGGATACGGCATCTGGTCCCATGTCCCGACACTAATGCGCGAGCGAGGCGGGGGCACGGTAACTCCCACCGGTTCGCGGGGCAGTTGCCCCGATTCCACCCCGGCCTCCAGCAACCTGAAGTATTGTTCAGATAAAGGAGGAGTACCGATGCCGACAGCGGATTGGAAGATCAAGGAACTGACCCCGGGCCAGCTTTCCGAGCGTAGCGGAGTAGCAGTGTCCGCGTTGCATTTCTACGAACGTGAAGGCCTTATCTCCAGCCGCCGGACCAGCGGAAACCAACGACGCTACACCCGCGAGACGCTGCGCCGGGTGGCGTTCATCCGGATTTCGCAACGGGTCGGCATCCCGCTGAGCGAAATCCGGGGCGCACTGGATCGTTTGCCGGAAGGTCGCACGCCCACTCGGCGCGACTGGGAGACGCTGTCCACCGCCTGGCGGGAAGATCTGGACGATCGGATAACCCAGCTGGTCCGCCTTCGCGACAACCTCACCGGATGCATCGGCTGCGGCTGCCTCTCGCTGGGTAGCTGCAAACTGGTGAACGAGTACGACCGGCTCGGCGCCGAGGGCCCCGGGGCCCGAGTACTCGATGTCCATCTCAACTGCCCGGATCCGGAACACAACGGGTCCGGCGAAACGCTCAGCTCGGCGCCGGAGAATCCGGATTCGCTGTGTTCGCCGCTGTCAGATCCCGATTCACCGACCGCTTCAGCGTGCTGAACTGCTGGTTTCCCTGCCGCATCAGCAGTTCGTACGGGAAGGCGAATTTACGCTTCCACCAGTAGCCGAATCGGATATCGAAGGAGCTGTACACCAGGAACCGGTTGCGCTCGATCCCCTTCAGGATCACCGCGGCGACCTTCTCCGGCGCCACGGCATGCCGGGTGAACAGCGAGGTCACCTTCCGCACCCGCGGATGTTCCTTGTCCACACCGACCAGATCGAAGGACCGCACCAGCGGCGTGGCGACCGCGCCCGGCGTCACCACGTGCACCGAGATCCCGTGTTCGGCCAACTCGAAACGCAGTACCTCCGACAGCCCGCGCAGCCCGTACTTGGCGGCGCTGTAGGCGGCGTGCCAGGGCAGGGCCAGCAGACCCGCGGCCGAGGAGACGTTCACCAGCGCCCCGCCCCGGCCGGCACGCACCATCGGCGGGACGAATCGCTCGATGATGTTGATCGGCCCCAGCAGATTGATATCGACCATCCGCCGCCAGTGCCGGATCTCGAGGCTGTCCACCGTGCCCCAGACCGAGGTCCCGGCGACGTTCATCACCACATCGAGGGCCCCGAATTCCGCGAGCACACGCGTCGCGAATTCGGCGACGGCGTCGTAATCGGTGATGTCGAACGCGTCGGCGATGAGCACCGTGCCGCCCGCTCGTTCTATTTCGGCGACCGTATCGGCGAGTCCGGCGGCGTCGATATCGGTGAGAACGAGCCGCGCCCCACGTGCCGCGGCCGCCTGTGCGGTGGCCCGGCCGATACCGCTGGCCGCGCCGGTGATCAGTGTTTTCGCATCCTTGACCGATTTTCTGCGGTCGATCCGCCCCATAGTGAACTCCCGATCGTCCGACGGCGCTGTCGGCAGCAGCCTACCGACCCGGGGACTGCCCGGCACGGCGGAATCGGGCGGCCCGACACGCGACCGGTGCGCGCCGTGCCGCGCGGGGCCCCGGCTACAACAGTGGACGCACGAGAGCACGAACAAGACCCTCGGCCGTATCGCGCGTGCGGGCGGGTGCGTCGACGGCACCGCGGTAGTGGGCCAGGAATGCCTCGTGGAAACACGCGCCGACCAGGAGCGAAGCGACGTCGTCCGGCGCCGCGCCCGCATCGATCCGGCCGAGTTGCTGTTCGGCCGTGAGATACGCGGCGAAGCCGGCGGCCGCTCTGTCCGGACCCGCACCCCGCTCGTCCATGGCGGCGCGGTGGGCCGCCATCCGCCGCGGATCCGCCAGTAGCGCACCCAGCATGGGGATCGACTGCCGGTAGAAGTCGAGCGCCGCGCGAGCGAGTTCGGTGAGATTGTCCGTCACCT
>JABFXT010000501.1 GCA_013361595.1 Nocardia sp.
CGCGCCGAGTATTACGAGGCCCACAAAGGTCGAGGCCCGTCCCGCCCTTGACCGGAGGTGCTCAATGGTCACCGGCCGACCGCACGTCGCATGAGCCGAAGGCTCGAGTCTCGAGGGCGCAACGGCGGGACTTCAGGGGGGCCTCGACCCGCGGCGCCGCAGGCGCCGCAAATAAATACCGCTGTGCCCGGCTGCCGCGGTGAAATCGCGACGAGAACAATAGCTCCGTGTATGAAGCGGAGATGAGCGTTTACGAGGCCATCCGGACCCGCCGGGACGTCCGGGCGGAGTTCACCGGGGAGCCCATCGACGATTCCACACTGTGGCGAATTCTGGCGGCCGCGCATTGCGCGCCCAGCGTCGGAAACTCACAGCCCTGGGATTTCGTTGTCGTTCGCGAGGCGGTGACCTTGCGGAAGTTCGCGGCGCATGTGGCCGGGCGGCGGCTCGATTTCGCCCGTTCACTGCCGCCTGAGCGGGCCCGGGCCTTCGCTCCGATCAAAATCGAGGGAGTCCAGGAGAGCGGCACCGGAATCGTGGTCGTCCACGACGATTCACGGGGCGGGCCCCAGGTGCTGGGCCGGGCGACCGTACCCGAAACCGGCTTGTATTCGACAATTCTCGCGGTTCAGAACCTCTGGCTGGCCGCCACTGCCGAACGGATCGGAGTGGGATGGGTGTCGTTCTACGACGAGCCGTTCCTCGCCGACCTCATCGAGCTCCCCACCGGCGTCCGGCCGGTTGCCTGGCTCTGCATCGGCCCGGTCACCGAGTTCCGGACCGTTCCCGATCTGGAACGTTTCGGCTGGCGCGACCGGCGACCGTTGAGTGCCGCCGTGCATCGGGAGCGGTACACCGGCAGCACCGGCGAATGAGAAAGCCGACCGGTCCCGTCGCGGACCGGTCGGCTGCAGTGTCGGCTATGCGAGCCTGATCAGCCCGTAGTCGAAGGCGTGCCGGCGGTAGACCACCGACGGCCGGTCGGTTTCCTTGTCCTGGAACAGGAAGAAATCGTGGCCCACCAACTCCATTTGGTAGAGGGCGTCATCGACCGTCATGGGAATCGCGGAGTGCACCTTCGTACGCACGATATGACCGGGCCCCTCGTATTCGGGGTAGTCGGCCGCGAAATCGGAGCGCTTCCGGCTGTGCGGTGAATGGTCGTGCGGGATATCGGAGAGAGCCTCGAGGAGGGCGTCTTCGGCCAGTTCGGCGGTGGCGTCGTGCACGGAGACCGGAGTCTTCTCACCGTAGTGGACACGGCGGCGATCCTTGGTGCGCCGTAGCCGGCTCTCCAGCTTGGCGGTCACGGCTTCGAACGCGGCGTAGAAACTGTCCGCGCAGGCCTCGGCACGGACGATCGGACCCTTGCCGCGCGCGGTGATCTCCACCCGCTGGCAGTTCTTGCGTTGACGACGGTTGCGTTCGTGGAAGAGCTCCACGTCGAAGAGGAAGATAGATGGATCGAAGCGTTCCAGACGGGACAGCTTCTCCGACACATAGATTCGGAAATGGTCGGGGACCTCGACATTGCGCCCCTTGACCACGATCTCCGCACGGGTGTCCCGTGGTCGGTCGAGCTCGTCCAGCTCGGTCTGGGCTGTGTCCTGTACTGAAGGTCGTGAAGTAGTCGTCACGCGTACCTCCCGGATCTGGCCGCACACTTGTCGTCGCATGCGGCGGGATGAAACGGTGCCGGCCATGTCGGATCCAGTCGGCCGGCACGTGATGTACGAGGCCCACCTCCAAACTCCCGGATCGGGTGTGTGAACGCGACGCTAGTCCGAGGATCGAAGGTTCGCCACTGTTCACGCAAATTTCCCGGATTCACCCGGCACACGTCACGAATACGCCATCCAGGCGTGTTCCTGCGGCAACGAGGGCGCGGGCACAGGCCGATACCGTGGTACCTGTCGTCAACACGTCGTCGACCAAGACGACCTGCGCGTTCCCGACCCACGCCGGTAGCGGCACGGCGCTCACCCGGCCGTGTAGATTGCGGCCGCGCTCCCGGGCCGTCAGACCGGCGGAGTCGCGGACTCCCCACCAGACTCGCAGACATGGCACAACCCGGCAACAGCGCAGCGACCGCGCCGCGATCAGCGCGCATCGCAGCACCGGATCACCGCCGCGGCGTCGGGCCGCCGAGCTCCGGCTCGGCGAGGGTACAAGTATCAGGGGTTCGTCCGGGGCTCGCAACCGGGCCAGTCCCGCGGCGAGGGCGAATCCGAGCGGCCGGGCGAGATCGCGCCGGTTCCGTTCCTTGGCCGCGAGCACGGCCTGCCGGGCCGGCCCGTGATAGCGGCTCAGCGCCCAGCACGGCACCCCCGGGTCGGTTCGCGGATACACCCGGATCGGCGGGCCGGCGACACCGCGCGCGCACTCGGCGCACCACGGGGTGCCCGGTGCTCGGCAACCGGCACATTCGGACGGGACGACCAGATCCAGCAGGGTCCGCATGACCGCAGTGTGCCGGTGGGGTCCGACACCGCGACGGGAAGATCAGCCGGGCAGCACCGGTACGGCGTCCGCGCCGAGGCCGGGAACCTCGCGCCAGTAGGGGTCGCCGCCCTCGGGAGTGCGGGTGAACTCCAGGACCGCCCGTGAATCGGCGACGTATTGCCGTTCGATGGAAGCGGTGACCTGCCGGACCGGCGGGGTGAGGTTGCGGCCACCGAGTGAGGCCATCCCGGAGCCGTCTGTCTTCACCGTACGGACCGGGTCGACGTTGCCGGCGGTGGCCAGGATGATCGTATCGTCGCTGAACCAGTCGACCGAGGTCGCGGCGGTACTGAGTTCGATGGCGATCTGCCGCGGCGCGGTCAGTGCGAAGGTACCGTCCGGACGACGCAGCACCATGGCGACGTACACCTTCCCGTCGGCGATCATGACCGCGCTCACCCCGTTGCGGGAGATCCGGAGCTCGGTGATCGGCAGTTCGAAGGCCGGCCCGGAATCCGGCGCCGTCAGCTGGGAGGTATCCACCTCCTGTACCGAGACGTTCCCGGTATCGCGGTTGGTGACCGCCCGGATCACCCGGTTGCCGTCGATGACGGCCCAGGCCGCGCTGCCGTCGGCGGTCCAGGACGGGCGGGTGATGGCGCCGCCCTCCGCGACCGGGAACGCGTTGCCACCGTAGCTGCCCACCATCAGGGTGCGCTGTGGCTGCGGCGGCTGGCGGCCCGCGTCGGCGACGGCAGCCACCAGTTTCCCGTCCGGGGACAGACCCACCGATTGCAGGTTCTGCACTTCGCCGAAATATCCCGGGGCCGGTGCCGGGGCCCGGTTTTCCTCGACCTTGACCAGCTTGCCGTCGCGGAGCGCGTGCAGGCCGATCAACGCCTCCGGCTGCACGGAGTCGGCGAGGGTGCCCAGATCGTCGACCGACCAGCCGTTGCCGGCGAACCGCTCGTCCAGCGGCCGCCCGTCGTCGAGCAACATATAGGGACCCAGAACGTCGGCGCCCGCGAGAGTGAGCACCACCTGGGCCGCGAACAATTCGCGGTCGCGCGGGCTCAGCTCGCCGATCCCGGTGAAATCGATCCGGACTCCGCCCAGACCCACCCCGACACCGACCGGATCGCCGTTGGCCTTGGTGACGGCGCCGCGCACCGCGACCGGCGGGGCCAGGTAATTGCGCACGGCGGGAGCGATATACGGCTGTGGACCCGCGATCAGTTTGTTCACCAGCTGCTGGGCGAGTTCGTCCGGGCGGCCCGCGATCCAGCGCAGATCCGGGGCCAC